>JAENWH010000197.1 GCA_016650135.1 Peptostreptococcaceae bacterium | reverse complement strand
TATTACCCTACATCATGGCATAAGATTAATGAAAGCGACCCCATCATTTGTGAAATTGATAACCCCAGCATGCTTGTAGGCTCTGTATCTGCTTTTGGCAGACAGGCTACTGCTTTCGAAACAGTAGGCAATATTTACGCTCCGTATTATAGACAGGATGATGCTGCATCAACCGTAGCTTTGTCCTCTGAAGAACAGGCTAAAATAGTAGGAGGTATACCCACCATGGATGCAACGGCAGCTTTCGATTATTACATCAAACATTTTAACAACGGACGACCTTATATTTTGGTTGGACATTCACAAGGAGCGATCGTACTTAGTAATCTTTTATCAGGATATATGAAAGAAAACCCATCAGCATACGAGAATATGATAGCCGCCTATGTTATCGGCTGGCCCATTACCGCGGATTTTCTTGCCAAAAACCCACATTTGAAATATGCTGAAGGGCCCGATGATACGGGAGTGATCATTTCGTATAATACACAGTCACCTAATATGAGCGGTGTCAATTCCTTATTGGATGGGAAGATAGGTATTGTGATAAATCCTATCACCTGGACAAGAGACGAAACTCTTGCCACTGTAGAAGAAGGACTCGGTTCACTTATGCCTGATGCGAATATGGTTCTTGGATATGTCCCTCAATTCGCTGATGCGCGTGTAAATATTGCTAAAGGTGTGTTGGAGTGCTCTACTGCTGATGCTGATGAATTGATAGCATATATAGTTTCTACGAGTGGATTCCCCGAAGGGGTTTATCATTCATTTGATATACCATTCTATTATTATAACCTCAGACAAAATGCGGAGAATCGGGCTAATAAATTCTTAGGAAAATGATACGGTTTTTTTTCTCCATTTAACTATTTAAAATTGACGTTTCGGTTAAATTTTTCAATGAATGATACAAGATTATTACGAATCAAAAAAACGTAATTACGTTGGGTAATCGAGAGGTGTACTGACGGCAATTTAGCCGCCAGTACACCTCTCACACCACTGTAGGTACGGGTCTCGTATACAGCGGTTCATTAAGTTGTGGGGCAATTTGTTT
Source organism: Peptostreptococcaceae bacterium (assembly GCA_016650135.1). The sequence continues at coordinate 3,525 of JAENWH010000197.1, read as the reverse complement.
GTAAATATCGAGAGAGATACATACCCTTTTTTCCCTAGCCTGTCTAATGTTATGGTAGTTCCCAAAATTGGACTTTGTGCAATTGCCCAACCACCCATTCTTGACCTACTCCATGCATAGGCTTGTCCTTGTTCTACACCTAAACGAATCAGATTTTTTCTTTTCCGTTCTGATTTTTTCCAATGGTGCCATATGCAATATCTGAGTCGATTACGTACCCATCCGTCAATTTCGTTGAGTTTGTTGTAAATACTTGCCATACGGTAGTTATTTACCCAACAGGCACGTTTCCAGATTGAATTTCTGTATCGGGATGCCTTTTTATTTATGCGTGGAAAGATGCTTGAATTACCACGCGATCCTTGTTGTTGCTAATAGCGTAATGAGTCTTTGGCCATTTCGGTTATAACTTCATTTTCAAAATTGTAAAGTTTCACCAAAGTTTGAGAAGAAGTATCGGCGCTCTGTGGTGTGATAACGACAAAATTCATTGTTGTTTTGTTCGGATTATGATCGATCCATGTTCCTGAATTCGCATAAATACATTTCTTCTTATCGTAACTTTCAGTCGCAACAATTTTTGGCTCGTGAGTATGACCAAATACTACAATTTTTTTATCTGATTCAGGGTTCATAAAGTATTGAATATTGGACTGTCGATCGGTCTCTGTGCTTGAGGCAACATAATCTATTGCATGTGCCATTGAAGTATGTATAGCTACATTATTGAGCGTTTGTCTTGTTTCCCAATTATCCTCCTGAAACCCTTTGTAAAGATTCACACTGATCAACCCACCAGGAGATGTTTGATAAGGCAACACATCATTAATTGAATACTCCCCAGTGAATCCATTTACGTTAGTCTTAATAATTTTCTCGCTATTTTTTTCTTTTATTGGAAATTGACTAATTGATCCAGCCCATATTTTCCAATATCTGAATAATAAATCCTGACTCTCTCCTCCTGAAGTATTTGGAGTAACAACAGGTATATTTTCGCCTGCCTGTGGCTTATTTTCGGACACGTGGAGTGCTGCAATTCTGGTATAAAAGTATCCGGGAGGCAATATAGTACCTGGCGCAATATCTTGATTTGAAATTGGGTCTGGTGCACAGAAGAAGTTGTAGCGATGCCCGTGCTCAATCGCTATTGCAGGGCAAGCAGCCGGGGAATAAGTGCCTAAACCCAGCTTTGTATCCCTTGCTTGTTTTATCCCCGGAAGAATACTTTCAACATTGGCCGCAGTAATTGTCAAATCATGATTTCCTGGCACATAGGTAACTAATATTTTCCCTTCTTGTATGATACTATTAAAAGCATCAAACACACCTTTGTTAGTTGCCGCAACGCGTTTTACAAAATCTGCCTGATCCTTCCCCTGATAAGTATTTACAGTTGCTGGCACAAACCATTCATCCAGCAAATCGCCACCGATAACAAGTTCCTTAATATTTGGCGCTGATTTTATCTGGGTTAGCAATCTCTCAAGAGGTCCGAGATTCTTGTTACACTCAGCATAATCGAGATCGGCACCAAGATGAATATCGCTGATAACTACAATCATATTCCTATCATTCCCATCATTGCTAAATGGGCCTATTGGATCCATCGCATCAGACTTTTCACATGATGAAAGTAAACTTATTAACAAAATCACAAAAAATACATTTAATATTCTCATCTTATTTCTTTTTATGTTATTCTTATTTTTTTTATGTTATTCTTATTTTTTACATCTTCCTTCTGGCAGGCTTTTCACAATCCGCCCCGTTTTTATAAATTCGCGGTCTTCATTTTGGGGGATTATAATAGTCTTGTTAGGTATCTCTATTTTGTAATTTTTGATTTTTCGGGCTCCCCTTGGGGTTTGGGGTAACTCAAAAAATCAAAATCAAGCATTTTAAGCAGCTTCTTATTTGTTCAGAAATTTAGTTGCCCTGTTTGCGGCATTTGCCCGAATATTGAAAAAATAAAAAGGGTAATCAAAGCTATGATAAACTCCCATCCCAAAATGTTTGGTGTATTTATACAGGTCATTTGAGTTAGCAGAGGCACAAATCAACACACCATTCTTTATATCGACTTTGGCATCTGCATATTGAGGTACCTGCTCAAATTTCAATGTTACCGAATTGGGCATGAAGGAACCCAAACCTTGGTTAGTTGTTGCTACAGTCTCAGATCTTGTCCAGGATATTGGATTGATAACAAGACCCACAATATTTGACACGACCGGATTGTTTGGAGGAACAACGCCCGGAGACTGAGTATTATAGGAAATAATTACGCCTGTATCATTGGGGCCTTCAGCAAACTTTAAATGTGGATTATTCGCCAGATAGGCTGCGGTTACAGGATAACCTATAACGTAAGCGGCAATCATGCGTTTATAAACATCCGGGTTGTCTTTCAGGTATCCTGAGAGCAAATGGATCAGAACATTTGACCCTTGCGAATGTCCGGCTAAAATGAATGGGCGCCCCTGATTGTAATGCTGAACATAATAATCGAAGGCTGCAACTGCATCTAATTTTGGGATTCCGCCAATGAGCTCTTGACGTTGTTCTTCCGGCAAACTCAACGTATATGTGGCATCGGCTTGACGGTAATAGGGTGCAAAAACATTTGCAAAAGTTTCAAAGGCAGTTGCCTGACGTTCAAATGCAGGGAGTGCACCTGCCAGCATGGAAGGATTATCGATGTCACATATATTTGGATCGGTTGAATCAATCTTTTGCCAGCAAGTCGGAGAAAGATAAAAAACGTCAACTACCATTTTGGCAGCAGGTACTGACAACCAATGTGAAACTTGTGAATAATCAGTAGCTATGCCAACAGGTTGGGGTACTGTGTCATTTTTCGTGCAACTACTGCAAAAAGTCGATAAAAAGCCCAATGCGATCAATGGATAAATCCAAATTTGTTTTTTTTTGTTCATGTAATCTTGGTTAAAGGTAAATATTAATTAACAACACTTTGGGTTAAAAAAAAGTTATTTATCTGATTTACAGTAAAATAACTGATTATTTATTTGATTAAAACCGCAGGGATTTGTATCTTTAAAGTATTAATTACCAGTTAATTACTAAAGTTTTCCACGTCGGAAAGTGTTGATATAAGCGGTAATTAGAATTTAATCAGTAGTGGTTTTGTGAATAAATTGCTATATTTGAGTTAGTTACACATCAAAAAGCAATTTATTCACAAAACCACTACTTATGGGATCAAAAATAACATATTTAAGTGAATTAGAGAGCGCTCTCAGGGCAAACGCATCTAAATTAATTGCGAATTATTTTAGATGCGTTTGCCCTGACTGCTGATTTAATAAAGTATGCCATCAAAAAAGGCATTGTAGGTTTAGAATAGTCCTAATTAAATATTGGAGTTGCTAACTTAGCCCGGGCACAGAGTTAAGCATAAAAGAAATTAGAGAGCTGACTTACAACGAGAAAACTCCGGCCTACAATCAAGAAAAAGACAAAGATGCAAACCGAAATTTGCTTTCGAGAGTAATCGGTATA
>JAENWH010000007.1 GCA_016650135.1 Peptostreptococcaceae bacterium | reverse complement strand
TTCACCAGTATAAGCACTGTCAGCAAAGAAATCTTGTCCGCTATCATCTTCTGTCAATAAATCATCTAATGGTTGTGAATCATGGACGGAAGCATCTGTAACTTCATAATTATCAATAACTTTACTTACCATTTCCAAAGGATTCCCTATTGATGATAATCTTTGATGTGTTTCTTGCTCATCAAACAATCCTCTATTTCCTGTTTTTTTGTATTTTTATGCTTGCATTTTCCTATGGTTTAATAACCATCAAAATACTAATAATTATCTGATTATCAAAATATTAAATTATAGAAGTCCTCATAAATCTGAAATAGAATTTGGACGAGTAAAAATGCCAAAAACAAGTGATTAATTTGCTAAATTCCTGAGGACATAATTGTTCAGGTAAATTAGTTTTAAAATCTGGCTATCCCTTTTATCGGGTTAGCCAGATTTATTATTAAATAAACTCTTTAGTAAAACCTAAAAACTTACCAACGATAATACACTAAAACAGGTATTATAAACTTGAGAAAACTAACCTTTAATAGCCCGGATTTTGATATGCAGCTTTTTCTTCGGTACTCATATCTAATCTGTCAAGTTGCCCCTGAGGAATTGGACGAAGATAATGAACAGCCTTGTTGATAGTACGAGTAAACGTTTTGGGAGTGTGGGATCCTGCGTCACATATTTGGTACGTACCGGCAATTTCTTCCCACTTTTGTGTACGCACCAAGTCAAACCAGCGATAGCCTTCGCCAAAAAACTCGCATGAACGTTCAGCAAGGATATAATCAATATCTATCGAAGCCGGCGTAGCAGTAGTCATAGCAAGACTATTGTCTTCTATTTTAGCCGCATTGTCAGCATTGCTAAAGCTCCATTTTCCGGCTCTTGCACGAAGTACATTGACCAATTCTCTTGCACTTTGGCCTGTTTTAATGGTGGCTCCTTTTACAGCCGCTTCAGCAGCTACCAGGTAGAGTTCAGAGAATTTTGCGATATCAAACGGACGACAGGTACTGCCATTCGGGCTTCCTAAACCCGTACCATTGTCGGTCCGATATGTTCCAATTTTCCAAAGTCCAGGATAATATTGCCTGTTTATACCATTTGGAGAAATTACATAATCGGCTCTTCCCGGAACTTGACCGGCACCAATGTTGCTAACACCACCTCCAGAAGAAGGGTAAGTAATAGATCCCGCCAGTGTTTCATCCGGTAAGAAAGTCAAGATAGCATCTCCTGGGTAAACCGGCATATTGTTTGCATTATACATTACATTAATTGATGCAGTACTTGCACTCTTATTCCAATTGGCATGGTAAACAGATGTAAAAGTACCGTCATAACGCGAGTCGTTGGTCTTGTCAGCAAAAGTTTTTGTAAAGACGCCAATGGGAGGAGCCATACGCGTCCAAGGACGACCACCCCATTGTACTGCTTCGCGTGGAACAGAACTTGTAGCTCCTGTTCCATCAGCATTCTTCGCACTTCTTAGATTCTCCATCTGAGGTGTCACCATCCAACATGCAAAGTTATCCGGTGCTGATCCGCCTGTGTACGAGAAACTGGTTCCACCATTATATTGTTGGCTTGCATTGGTATGATCGGCAAACAATAAAATTTCGTTGTTGCGGTCATTCTGTGCTAAGTTGACTTTGTAGTAAGTAGACTGTAAGCCAAATGACCCAGGAGCAGCGATTGCTTCAGTAGCTATATCATATGCTTGCTGGTTCTACACCTGCACCATATGCGACATTAACTCCATCGTACTTGAAAGTTCTCGATAGCTTAACCTCATAAGGTCCTTTTAAATTAGTCAATTGCCCATCAACAACAAACAGATTTTCATATTTGGTGATATTAGGATAATATGGTGTTACACAGGCAACCATGAATATCTGGGAAAGGATAAGAATATAAATATTTCGATTACACATTTTGAGTTTATTTAAAATTTAAAATTGTATGTAATACTCACTATTGGTTGAGCAAAAATGGAAAGTTTGTATCCCTTTATACCATTAGGTGTAGATTTAAAAAATACCGAATAAGCATTATCTCTTCCCAACACATTGTAAATTCCAAAAGACCATGAACCATGTCCCAGTTTATTGGCTTTAAGGCTTCCGTCTATATTCAAGGAAAAATCCCATCTCATATAATCCGGAATTCTATATTCATTCCTGTTTGAATAATGCATTACTTCTATTCCACGGTAATTGTATCTGGCAACAGGATATGTGATTGGTCTGCCTGTACTGTAAGTGAAGGTATTTGTCAAAGTAATTCTTCTTGTGTATTTATAGTTAACAACGACATTTAAGTCGTGTGGCTTATCGTAATCCGAAGGATAAAATTGACCATTATTGATTTTTTCATCCGCAAATTTTCCGTTTACTTTAAGTTCTGATTTGGAATAAGTGTATGAAATCCACCCATTAATAATACCACTTTTTTTCTTAATAAGAAATTCTATTCCATAAGCCCGTCCATCACCGGACAGTAAAGCAACATCTAAATTACGGTTGAGTAAAAGTTCGGCACCACCTTTATAATCCAGATTATTTTGCGTCCATTTGTAGTAAATTTCAGCAGAAGCTTCAACTGTATTTGATAATAAATTCTGATAGTAACCAATAGCTACCTGATCTCCAATCAGAGGTTTAAAATTCGCATCACTTATTGTCCAAACATCTGTCGGTGAAATAGCGGTTGTATTGCTAAGCATATGAAGAAACTGATGTATCCTGCTATAGCTTAATTTAACAGAATTGTCTGATCCTACTTTATAACGAGCTGAGAGCCTTACTTCTGGTCCACCATAAGTTTTTACAATATCATTAGAAGAATAAATGGTTGAATCAATTCTACTATCAGTTGAACGCGCTAAATCAGGATTGTATTTATACACTTTACCGGGTCCGAGAGCAAAGAATAAGGCATATCTCAGACCTGCTGATATTGTTAACCTTCTGTTTATATCAAATTCATCCTGAATGAATAATCCTGATTCAATACCACGTTCCTTGGGTAAATTAACTGCAACAATATCTGATTCGGAAGATAGTGCTGTAAAATTACCCGGTGTAAGATCATACTTTATTAAATAAAATATCATTTCTCCCTCTGGGTAGTGTTATTACATAATGACCATAATCATCAGTCACTGTTCCTGTATTCTGTTTTTTTACATATACCTGAGCACCAAGTATCGGCTCACCGTTCTCTTCATTTCGAACAATTCCGGATAATACGATTTTATTGCCTGTTGATTTGTTTGAAGGATTACCGATATATACTATCTTATTATTCAGATTGGGGACTTCATTTTTTCCCCGATTGAAGAAAGAATTTATTAATTCAATTGAATCAGAAGAGTTATTAACGATATTCTTTTCTAAACGAAAAAAATTTCCGGGCAGAGTAGTTTTGATTTTGTAGTTTTTGGTAATCAGGATATTAGAACCATCAATAAAATAGTTCAGGTTTGAATCCTTGAATGAATCATATAAAACCTGAGATAAATTAGTTGGAGTTTGTATTTGTCTTACCAATACTTTATCCAACCAGAATTCATTAAAATAGAATTTAACAGGATGTTCTTTCTCAAAAGTTGTTACAAAATTCAGAAAAGCAGTCGAATCATAATTCACTTTAATATCAAAATCTTCAACTATATTGATATTGCTTCTTTGAGCAGAAACAAAAAAAGTCAAAAAACAAAGTAATATTTGGATGAATAACTTCATTTTTTTATAGATTTTCGTAAAACTTTAAAACTTTAAACGCTGAGCTGTAATCTGATCTGTTTAATCTTAAAGAATTAGCTCTAATATATTTTTTTACAGCCTTTTCTTTATCTTTTAATTGTCTTACCAAATTACCCATCCGTCTTACACTTATCATTACTCCATCCTTCAGTAAAAATAAATCTGTTGAAGTATTGAAATCATACATCGTTTCTGATTTTTCACTCCGAACCAAAAATTTTAATTTTCCATCATAGACTACTTCGTAATAACCTGCTTTTAGCTTCCTACCAGAATTATTTTTCAAATCATTATAATATCTAAATGTGGAATTCAACAGCTTAAATTCCGAAATAAAATTTTCATCCAATGCAACACAATTCATTTTATTATCTTTATCATACATGATATAAATAAGTTTGTCTATTTCAATATCATATTTTAAACCTCCAACAGTATAGAGTCTGTCTTGATAAACCAATGAACCTCTTTCCCAGTTATTCTTTTTAAAATAAGGATGATTACTCTCATTATTTGTAACCGGAATGTAGTTGTATCCGATAATAAAAGGGTAATCAATACCTGTACGTCTACTTAATGTGTCCTTTAAGTTTTGTTTTTGCGTATAAAAAAAGTTGTTTTTTACACGCAAAGGTATTTTTTGATTCTCTGAATTTAAACTCACAGCCATTATTATAAAAATGGCGATAAGCACAGAACTCAAATAGGCTTTAATCTTCATAAAGGACATGATAATATAAAATTAAAATGGATATTTAAATAAAACATTTATATCAGTCTTTCCAATCCCGTGTAATGACCGATGAACAGTAGACGCTTTAAATAAATTACTTTTTGAAGGTAAAATATTTTTATTGATAGAACTGAACGTTCTAGACTCCAACTAAATTATCCGGATATATAAAATAAAATTTAGAGAAAAAAATACAGCAGTTAATATTAAACTATTAATGATTTAAAAATAAGTGTTTTATTTATTATCCAAAAGTAGGAAGGGAAAATGTAAGACAAAATGATATGCAATATTGAAGAACTTCAGTTCGCTAAGAATTCAGATACTGGCTTAATTCCGGATTCAATCCTGAAAATGAAGAAATCAGTCTTCCTATAAAGAAACATAGGGAAAAGAGTTGGCTGACAGAGAAAAAAAATAAATAAACAAATGTCCGGTATACGTTTCAATGTCTAATATTCTATTTGTAATTGCGAAAGTATTATGAATATATTGCCAGGCAAATTATAAGGCAATAATATAAATCACTGAAGTGGAAAATTGTTATAATAACAGTTAAGTCGGATCAGTGAAGCCAATACTCCACTAATCCGACTTAAACCATTCATTATATTCTTATTAATTATTGTAATGAGGATTAAATGTTTCTAACTTCTCAACCCTGTCTCGCATAACCAAAGTGTCTGTCATAGTGTGAGTCGATGTTCCAAAATTAACCTCATAATTGAGGTAAAGAACATCACGTTTAATAGTTCCCCACATATCTCCATTCTTAACATACTTACCACTACCTGTAATAGTATAAGATGCAGATGCCGGATTGGAAATACTACAGTTACCACTTCCATCAAATGTCATTAATAAACTAAACGGAATATCTATATTATCTTTATTTTTCCCATTAAGAGATATTAAAAGCTGCGTCATTGATTGAGTTGCCGCGGTCAACACGGACTGATCGTTTTCCACATTTTTTTGATGGTATACAACAGTAGTATCCAATGCAGTATTACCGGCGTTACCTACACCAACGTCTATCCCTCTACGCAAATAAGTAGCATCCCAACGGTTTTTGTACTTTACTGCAAAAAGAATATAATCTTTAGGTAAAATTGCCCAATCGGTCAATATATTGCGATTAGGACTTGTAACATTAGGAAGACCACTAAGTATTGAATCAGCATTTGCTACCTTTGAAATTCGAAGGGGTATTACATAAGTGTTATTTACAGCAAGAGGATCATCAAAAAAAGCGTCATTCAATTGCACATTTACTCCCCCCATCGTCGAGCCAGAAGGAATTACAATCTGCGAAGAAGCAAGTGTATAATAACTTGATGGCATTGGGAGCACAGCAGCACCGCTAGAAGTCTCATATGTCAACTTATTGCAAAGCGAATTATCTACTACTACATCGAGCGTACGATTTACATTATTGCTGTAAACGCCTCCCATTGTTGCATATATTTCGCATTGATGCAGAGTATCAAGAGAGTTATCGTAAACATAATCCGTTCCAAGTATAATTGTCCTAACTGGAGATTGATATGGAAAGTAAACTGTAGTATAATTATAATCAGGAAATATGTTATCCTGATTCTTGCACGACACAAAAATCAGCAATGCACTTAAAGATATAAATATTAATTTTTTCATCTCTATTATTATTTTATTAGTAATGTTTACCAGCCTTTGTTTTGAATCAAATTATTAAACTTCAATATTTCGAGATTAGGTATCGGTCCATAATACATATAATCTTTGTACACTCTGTTTTCAACAGGCACCTTTACATAATCTGTTCCGGTTATTTGCATCCCTGTTGCTGTTTCAGTAAGGTCGTCCTTCCATCTGCGTAAATCCCAAAAACGTGAACCTTCAAAACAGAGCTCCAATCTACGTTCATTATGAATCAGTTTTCTCATGTCATCTCGATTAGTGATACTCGCTAAATAGTTATCAGGTTGCGTTATTCCAGCCCTTTTTCGTATAGCAGCAATGATTTGTCGAGCAGAATAAGCATGAGACCCACTTCCATCGGGTCCCCAAGCCTCATTTGCAGCTTCAGCATATGCCAAGAATATCTCTGTATAACGGATACGTGCCACGTAATGATTCTGAGTGGTGGTAGTTGACGGAGCAAGGTTCACATCTTCACGAAGTAGTTTACGCATATAATAACCTGTTCGCGTAGAAGTGGATATAGCATTTAATCCATCAGTTGTTTTTCCCACTTCCGTGGAAATAACTGAAGAACTCGGTCCCATCTTACCACCATTTACGGCAATATAAAGGGTTAAACGAGGGTCACGCTTCACATAAGGTTTAGTCAGGTCATAATTACTAGTAACGTCAGTTATAGGATAACCATTGACCCCGGGAAAAGCATCTACCAGATTTTGTGTTGGATTGACACGTCCTTTTCCATAAAGAGTAGGAGGATAATTGTCCGATTCCATGTTATTGTTATTTGCCACATTCGTCCTCCAAAGAACTTCCTTAGGATTTATGCCTTGTGTCAATCCGTCGATTTCTGTTTTATTCGATGAAGCATAAAATTTTGCACCATTAGTTGCTAAAGCTGAAATGCCCCCTGTTCCATTTATGTCAAGAACTGCGGCCGCATCATCGGCTGCATTAGCCCATGTAACAGTTGTTCCCTGATTAAATGCAGGGCTGGCAGCCAATAACGACACTTGTGCCCTTATGGCTTTAACAATTCGTGCTGTTATTCGTCCACGGTCAAATGCACCAAACACGCGGTTGTAATCTGCAAATGCAGTCTTACCTGAATATTTACCTGGAAGCTGAGTATCATCAGTAAGATCCTCAAAATCAAGAGGTAAATAACTCTCAGCCAAGCTTAAATCTGCATAAATCTGAGTCAGACATTCAGCAAACGTATTACGTGGCAAATTAACATCAGAATTAGTGTCTAAAGATTTTGTAATAATAGGCACACCTAAAAGCTTACCATCACTAGTCCAACCACCATGAGCCTGTAACAGGTAATACATAAAAAGTGCCCTCAATCCATATGCTTCACCTTTTGTACGGTCGTTAAACATCTCTTTTGTATATTGTCCGGTAGTAGCCCAAGTTACTTTATCTGTTTGCTCCAACATCATATTCAGATATTGAATGGCAGAGTAAGAATTAGCCCATTGATCCATCGGATTATTCAAGGATGACCACTTACCTGTAGCCATCAGAAGATAATTGTTACCTCCGTCGTTTGATACAGCATTGTCCGTAGCAACATCATTGAACGAATAGCCCCCCGAAGGTAAACGTACATATCCATTCATTAAAATACCTTCCGCAAACGGAGCACTATCGTATATTACATCCAGCGAACGGTCATTTTGATCTGCAGGAAAGAAAAGATCCTCACAACCACTGAAAATCATGACCGAAGCTAGCAATATAATTAATTTAGTTTTCATATTCATTTTTTGTTTTAATGATACACTTAAAATTCAGCCTTAATACCAAGATTGAAGAATCTAGTCTGCGGTGAACTACCGACATTAAGCTCCATAATATCTCTGTTCTTGGCGATTGTCAGTAAATTAGATCCACTGGCATAAATATCCAACCCTTTCACATTAATATTCTTCAGAATTTCCTTTGGTAAAGAATAAGTTAGCTGTACTCTGGAAAGATTAATTCTGTCTGTGCTATAAGCCCAGAAATCTGAATAGCGGAAGTTATTGTCACCGCTAAGAGTAGTCAAGCGAGGATAAGTTGCTGTATTCTTTGTTTCTTCGGTCCAACTATTGCGAACAATGGAGGAATATTTTCTATCGCCAAATTCCCAATAGTAACTATTGTTTTTAACACCTGTTCCACCAATCTGTGCTGTTCCTAATACAAATACGGTAAAACCTTTCCATTGAGCAGAGAAATTCATACCTCCTGTAAATGGACTGCTCCATTGACCAATCTGAACTTCATCTCTATCATCTATATAACCATCGCCGTTTTGATCTTTATACTTAATATCACCAGGTTTAACCACACCAAACTTTTGTGCTGCATGATTGTTAATATCATCCTGACTAGTAAAAAAGCCTTCGCTTTGTAAACCAAATATTGCATCTGTAGGTTTACCTACACGATTACGATATGAATCAGCATACAACTCGTCACGTTTTAAGACTTTCGTAGCAACATAAGTTCCGGAAATCCCTATTTTCAAATTGACTTCTCCTAAATTTTTATTGAAATTTAATTGAAAATCAAAGCCTTGGTAAAGGTTTGCCCCATAGTTCACATAAGGGACAAAAGATGATGCAGGATTAGCGGTATAGAAAGAGTTAGGATACAGTGAATAACGCTGCACAGGCAAACCATCCTTTGTAATAGAGAATGCAGAAGCCTGAAAATCTAATACCTTATTAAACAAAGAGCCTTCAAGTCCTAAATTAATTTCTTTCCTTTTAGCATAAGTTAAATTATGATTCGCAGCACGTGATATAGAAGAGGCCTGATTATTAGTAGCATCATACCATCCAAAATAAGCTGTTGGGACATAAACCGCATTATACAAATAATAATCATTAATATCCACATCAGTGTTTACGATGCCGGCAGATCCAGTCAGTTTCAAACGATCAACTATACTAGAATTTTTCAAAAAATCTTCTCCGCTCAACAACCAACTCAAACTTAATGTAGGCGAGAAGGCTACACGCGTAGCAGCCGGCAATTTAGTAGAATTGACAAGTGCTCCGCTAAAGTCAGCATAGTATTTATGATTATAATTATATTCTAGTTGCAAACCTAAATTAGCATTTGTTCTATTCTGAAAGTCTCCGGTCATACGACGGCGAGTAGCAGCAGCAACCAACATGCCAGATACATTGTGTTTTCCATTAAAGGTATTCACATAATCTAAATGCATATTGAAATCAATTACCTGATCACTAAAAGTACCACCCAAGTTCTGAATTCCGGTATGACCATCAGTACTATATTTAGTCAAACCAGTAATTGAATCTGCGCCTGAAGTACTCCAGGTAGGACTATAAACCGCATATGTATTGAGAACAGAATCTCTGTAAGAGTTCGAATAGTCAATACTTAATTGGGTATGCAAAGAAAGACCTTTCAATGAGTTTTTAAGATCAAAATCAACCCCTCCCGTATATTGAAATTGACGGCTAGAGGTAGTTAAATTTCCTGCAGCATATACATCGGCAATCGGATTTGTCAGATATTGCTGAGAACCTCCTAAAATATATTTTCCGTCAATAATATTACGACTGGCATCTGCTAAATTTAGTGCACTCGTCGCACCTGCCGTAATCAAATTGGTAGGTATTAGTGGTGAAAAGCGATTGGGTTGCAAAGTATCTGCACTGCTCCAATAATTACTATTCGAAGATCTGCTATCATTAAATACAGTAGATACATTAACATACGTACTAATAACATCAGTCAACTTCAAGTCAATATTACCACGTACATTCAAACGGGTAGCTTTATCATTCTTGCCTTCACCAAAGTTCAACAAAGAATTTTCGCTTTGAAGACCAATCACGGCATAAAAACGAGCACGTTGATCACCACCTGTAAATTCAGCATTGGTAGAATATAAGTTAGACATATTCTTCAAATAATCTGACGAATAATAATTTAAGTCAGGGTAACGATCTGTATTTGAATGCGATGAATAATTAGCTATTGTGGCATCGCTATAAGGTGCAACCAATCCATCATTCAAACTAGCTTGATTATAATAGGTCATATATTCCGACGATCCCAAAAAATCAGGATAAGACTTCGGAACATTAATCCCACCATTAACACGTACATTGGCCTTGAGGTCTCCTACCTTACCACGTTTCGTTGTAATCAGGATTACTCCATTAGCTGCACGACTACCATATAGAACAACAGCATTAGCACCCTTCAAATACGAGATTTGATCAATCTCGGTTGAAATAACATCTCCTAAAGCACGAGGCACACCATCAATCAAAACCAACGATGTACCTAAGTTCCAGAGATTACTACCTCCAATAAATGCACTAGCGTTATCAAGTGAATAAGTTCCATAATTCTTGTCCAGATATTCTGACGGTTTTATTACAGAAATTGCACCTATCAAATCATTCTTTGCAACGGTTCCGTAAGCCACATGTACCAAAGAATCGTAGCCGATGGTCGTTGTATTTTTCGTATCGGCAATTGTTTGTCCTGAAGCTTCCGCTAAGGAACCAATGCACATTCCGCATAAAACAAATACTATTCTTATAAGTTTCATTATTTTTCCTTTTTAATAAGTTTCATTATTTTTCCTTTTTAAGTTTAAAAAAATACGCTTTAATATCCCGGATTCTGACCAAATGATGGATACAGAGTTACATCATTAATTTTCAGTGGTAACCAATAGTCTCTGTCAGAAAACGCGCGGGTTATTATTACCCTCTCTCTCATATTAATTGGTTTACCATCAGGTCCACGGTCAAAATCATCAGCTGTTTTTTCTCTATATTTTAAATTTGATGCCAACAACCAACGACGTAAGTCAATATAACGGTAGTTATCCTCAAAGCCTAGTTCTACAGCACGTTCACGAATGATTTCATTCATAAACAACGCGGGGTCACTAACAAATTTTTGAGCAACTGTTCCTGCACCGCAACGAGTACGTACTTTATTAAATGACGCTTCGGCTGTGATATACCCCGGATAACTGCTGGTAGCTGAACCGTATCCTTGCAATACCGCTTCGGAATACATCAAATAAATATCAGCTAAACGCATGTATGAAAGATGCATATAATTATTCGGGAAATTATCGACATTATTAGCGGTTATTGGAGTAAGTTTTTTCAGTAAATAACCTGTACGGCCACACCCATTATCTCTGCGACTGGCTCCTCCGTTATATAAAGTAGCATAGCGAAATTGTTCTTTGTCAGCAGGTGCCGAACCTTTAATTTCCTTATCACCATCCTTATATATATCATTATAAAAACGAGGATCACGATTAGCCCATGGATCCGCAGGATCATAACCCGAAGCAGGATCGTCGATAGGTAATCCATTTGCCATACCATAGTTTTTCACATATCTGGCATTTGGCGAAGCGTAACCACCACCGATAGTATTATCACCAAAAACAGAGCTTGGGCCCCATGGACATCCTTTAAACCACGAATCATAAACAGGAGATTGGAAAATAGCTTCCGGGTATCCGGGTATTCCGGTTCTTCCATCAGTATAGAAATTAAAGCTATAATTAGACCATGGCTGCAATTTAATCCAACAACCATTAGCCGGACCATTGTCAACCAAAGTCAACAACTCAGCAAATGCTGCGGCGGCTTTCTTGCAATATTCTGCATTAAAGGTTGCATTACCTGTCGATTGTTTATTCATCAAAGGACTACCTGCGTACAAGTAGTTTTTACCCAAATAACCTAATGCTGCCATTTTGGTAATTCGTAGCTGATTCTTCCCTAAAGTTAACTTACCGACAGTAGTATTATCCCAGTTAGTAGGCAAAAGATCGGCAGCCTCCCTAAAGTCTTTAGCAACACTGTCTGCCGTTGCCTGATAACTCAAACGGGGCAATGTCAATTTCTCAGACGAAGAAAGTGCTCTACTTACGTAAGGTAGTCCTCCGAAATAACCCATCAATTCAAAATGAAACCAACCACGGAAAAACAATAACTGTCCTTTGATTAAATCTTTTTCCTCTTGAGTAGCATCTTTGAGTTTATCCAGATTTTCCAATCCTAAATTTGCTTTTCGAATGCCATACCAACAATTTGGCCACAAACCTTTACTAAAAGTTGAATTAGGATCTGTTACAACGGTCGGATTATCCATCCAACTGGTCCAAAAGCTCCAACCCCATGAGTTTCCAATATCTAATTGAACGCCCATCCGGGGACCATTATCATCGTAAACTATTTCGTCACCACATTGCCAGGCAGAAGCCCAATTATAGCCTGTAAAGTCAGGAACAGTACTATACAATTCTTCTGTAAAACCCTGAAAATTTGAAAAATTCGTAAAGGCATCTGTTGGTGATATACTCGCTTCAGGAGCTTGATCCAAATAATCCGTACAAGCAGTAAGTCCTATTATTGCTAAAAAGACAGAACCACTTAAAATTCTATATATATTTTTTTTCATCGCGTCTATTTTTATAAAGTTATATTAAGACCCAAGTTAATACGCCTAACTGTAGGATATGCTGAATTAGAACCATTATTTGCTTCGCGGTCATCCGGCATCTGGGTCCACAGCAACAAATTGTCACCATTTAAATAAACACGAAGAGAACCTAAACCTAACTTTCTTACCATAGATTTATCAAAAGTATAAGCAATTTCCATATTCTTCAACCGCAAATAAGAGGCATCATATAAGAACTGGGTTCCGGAATTATTCAAAGTAGCATTCCATCTTGGATAAGGCACATCTGCATTCAGATTATCCTTTGTCCAAAAAGTTTCCTGAGTGTACACTCTGTCAAACTTTGCAGACAAACTACCTAAATTAACATAACGGGTAACATTGGTTACACCATAAAACTGAACAAACATACTTATATGTTTCCAATCGAAACCTATCTTGGTACTATAAGTGTTCTGAGGACGGTCTGAATATCCGTAAGGGACATCATCTTTAGTGTCAATTACTCCGTCACCGTTATAGTCCACCAAATTATAGTAACCAGGTAATTTATTTCCATCTGCAGTGTTCAATTTAACACTGCCGTAAACCTCATCCCAATTATTATAATAACCACTGCTTACTCCTGAATAAGTTTGATTAATCTGTTTTCCAATTTTTTTCTGATAAGCATCTTTAAGTTGGGGATCATCGGCTTCAAGAACTTTATCTTTGGCATGTGTAATACTTAAATCACCAAACAAACGGAAGTCTTTAGAGAGTGCTTTGTTAACATGAAATTCTAACTCATACCCTTTTGAACGAACGCTGCCTAAATTAGCTGTAGCAGGCGTACCTCCAAAATAAGAGGGTACCGAACGGTTAGCACCGTTTAAAAGAATATCGGTACGATAATCGTTAAAAAAGTTTACAGAACCTGATAGCAAGCCATGCAAGAAAGAGTAGTCAACACCATAATTTTGCTTTGCCACTTTTTCCCAATGAATATTAGCATTACCAATTACTGATTCTCTCCACCATGTATATGCAGCCGGACTTGTATCTCCGGCATTTGATCCCAAATTAGATACGCCTGCTTGGCCTCCTACACCTCCATAGGCCCATTGTGTCATATAAAGCCAACGATCTCTTCCACTATCATCGCCAACCTCACCATAACTGGCCTTTAACTTAAGCATATCCAAAAATTGCAGTTTCTTCATGAATTTTTCTTCGCTGACCATCCAGCCAATTGCACCGGAAGGGAAAAAAGCAAAACGATTATTAGGTCCAAACTTTTCAGATCCGTTGTATGCACCATTGAATTCCGCAAAATATTTGAAAGCGTAATTATATGTAACACGTGATACCCAATCCTCACGTAAGTGAATAAATTCACTACCAGTTGCGTATTGGTCACGACTAAACAACCCCATAGCTGTCACATCATGTTTGCCAAATTTTCTGGCATAATCCAGTTGTAATTTATAATACGTTTTACGATAGGTTTGGTCATTCATCCATTGATTATCTTGAGCACTATTGGCAGGATCATATCCATCTCCTCTGGTCGACCAACGTGGTGGAATCCAGTCAAATTGATTAACTCCCAAATATTGACTCTGAGATACTTGACCAGTAAGGGGATCGATATATGTTTCTTGAACATTACCATTATCATAAATGCCACCCCGATTTGCAAATTTATTGTCATAAGAAAGAGTACCCATTGCTTTCAATCCATTTAAGATCATACTCAAATCTTGTTTCAGGGTAAAGTCAGTTGTAATTTGGGTATCGGTAGTTTTTCGAACACCATTGTTTGCTAAGGTATTCGTCGAGTTAAGAGACCCGACTGCGTCTGGCTTATAATAGCCCCATGAACCGTCGGAATAGCGAGGTAGAAAATTATTCGGAGCAGACGAATAAATAGCTTGCCAAATACGGTATTCCCAATCATCCTGACCATATGCATCCTGCCTTACTCCGTAAGAACCCGCCAGATTAGCAGTCAGAATAGTAGTTTTAGTCAGGTTTATATCCAGATTATTACGAACATTAAGGCGCTGATATCCATATCCCGTATTATATGTTTTCCCATTATCAATCTTATTCAAAATATCACCTTCGGACAAATAATCTACCGCTGTAAAATATTTCACAGAAGAATTACCCCCGGAAACATTCAAACTGGTATTATAAGACATGGCAGATTTTTTTACGAGTGTATTGCGCCAATCGACATTCGGATATGTTTCTCTTTGTAAGTCGGTAGTTTGATTACGATATAAATCTCGGACTCCCTGTGGTTGATATTGAGCCCATGCTGTCGGGAAAAGTCCCAATTCATTCTCAATAGCATTACTACGAACACCAAGGGCATCATAAGAATCCATTTTAGTTGCCAACTCTGAAGGCGTTTTTATAGTAGCATTGACAGTGACACGAATTACAGCCTTGCCTTCCTTTCCACGTTTTGTTGTAATCAGTACTACACCATTAGCACCACGTGTACCAAATACAGCGGTTGCAGATGCATCTTTCAAAACGGAAATACTTTCTACTGAACCAATATCCACACTATTCATGGGGCGCTCAATGCCATCCACCAAAATTAGTGGGTCACTATTATTCCATGTACTTAAACCACGAATATATATTTTCGGGTCTTCCTGACCAGGCGAACCTGTTGATGCTACTGTAATAACGCCTGCCAAGTTCCCCGTTAGAGCAGCACCTAAACTTGATACACCTCCGGATTTTTCGAGTTCTGCACCTTTGGCTTGTGAAATGGCTCCTACTACACTTTCTTTTTTCTGAATTCCATACCCTACAACCACTACTTCACCAATGTCGGACATTTTAGGTACAAGTTCCACATTAATGACCGAATGACCGGCAACTGCAATCTCTTGAGTTTTCATTCCAATAAATGAAAAGATGAGTGTTGCATTTTCAGAAATATTATTTAGCGAATAATTT
This sequence comes from Peptostreptococcaceae bacterium, assembly GCA_016650135.1. The sequence goes on along the minus strand of JAENWH010000007.1, from coordinate 3,155 downwards.
CCGTTAGCATCAGTAATCGTTCCATGGGTTGTCCCTTTTATAACTATTGTAACACCAGGCAGTGGAGAACCGGAGGAGTCGGTAACCTTTCCCTTAACCATTTTTTGCTGTTGAGACTGAAATGAATTCACCTCCAAATTATTTTTAATCAAAACAATTTGGCGATCCGAAATCCGGTAGGATATATCTGTCCCCTGAAAAACCTGATCAAGTATCTGTTCTACGGATACATCTTTGAAGTCAACACTTACCTTTCGATTTACATCAATATCCTCATTCGTATAGAGGAAAAAGTATCCGCTTTGATCTTCAATGGACTTCAATACATCCCTAATCGTAGCGTTTCGAAGAGAAACATCCAGCTTTATCTGTTGGGAATAAACACTTGCACTTAAATGTACAAGCGAAACCAAAAGAATAAATGCGGTTAGTTTCATAATACGCAAACATTTTAATAAGGGGAAAAAATGCCCCTCTTCATTAAACCATTTTTTTTTCATAAATTTGTAGTTATTAAGGTTATTTGTAGATATTAAAGTTACAATTATCCCATTTTAGATGGAGTTATTTACTTGAGTTCATGTTAAAACATGATTCCTTTAAAGGAAAGTGTTCTCAGCACTTTCCTTTTTTATCATTGCTTCTGAATGAAAACGTGATCTTCTTTTATTTCATATTTCATAGGGGTCGTAAATGATAATAAGCGAAGCATTTCCCGCAGACTTTCCGTTTTTATGGTCATTGTATAACGCCTACTGGGATCAATTGCTTTATCAACATCGATTTTCACATCATACCAGCGTTCCATTTTTTTTACCACATCTGCAAATTTGGCATTTTCAAACCGCAACATATTTTCTTTCCAGGAGGTGTACAATTCGGTGTTAACAGCCTGAAGGGTAATTTTATTTGTCTCAAGATGAAAAGTAGCCTGATCACCAGGTCTTAACTGAACTTTTTCACCTGTAATGGTGTTTGAAGCAATAATGTTTCCTTCTTCCAGTGTGGTATAAATTCTATGATCATCCGGGTAGGCACAAACATTAAACCTTGTTCCCAGCACTTTTATATTCATCTGACCGGCACTCACAATAAATGGCCTTTTCTTATTTTTAGACACATCAAAAAATGCTTCTCCGGTAACAAAAACTTTTCGTTGGTTGGCATTAAAGACAAGAGGAAATTTTAGTGTTGTACCGGAATTGAGCCAGACTTTCGTGCCATCATACAGGGTTATCTGTGATCGCTCACCATAAGGGACATTAACTTCCGTATATATTTCCGTATAATCAGAATAGGGCTTACTAAAATGATAAACCCCAAATCCAGACAGAAAAGCAATAATAAATACAGCAGCATACCGGACAAGTCTCGTCAGTATATGTAACCGCGATGGTTTTCTGTCTTTCATAATCCGACACCAAATGTTCTGAATCCTTTCTCCGGAAATTTTTTTTTCAACCGGGTTCAGCGATCGAACAATCAATACGGACTGCTCTATCAGGGCTTTCTTTTCCGGATGTTCCGAAATAAACTGATTCCATTCTATTGCTGACATCTCCGTGGGAGAAATAACCCATTCCCTAAACGCATCATCCACAACAAAATCTTCCAGTACGTAGTATAAATATTTTTCCATTTTCTTACTTATATTATAAGAAGGCAGGCAATTTCAAAATATCATCACTGAAACTGATTTTTTTTTAATGAATTTTTAATTTTTTGGAAGATAAAAAGTAAAACAGAATAATTACCAGCTTTAAGAATCGCATTTTTCAGGGATTTGACCGCCCGGTAGATCAGGTTGCGGGAAGCTTCAATGCCCATCCCCAGCACTTCAGAAATTTCATTATAATCCAATTCCTTGTTAAACTTCAGGTAGATCGCTTCTTTTTGCCGGGGACTTAATTTTTCAATTGCTGAAGCCAAGCGTTTCGAAGTATCATTTTGGGTTTCTTCTAAAATAATGTCCTGCTCTATAGAATAACGGACACCAAACATGATTTCCGAAAACTGATCATCCACATATTTCGATTCAGCAGTAAGCTTTCGAATCAGTTTTCTTCGGAATGATTTCAGTAGATAAAATCGGATATGATCAGTTTCACCTATTGTAGAGCGATTCCGGATCAAATCCAGAAACAAATCCTGAATAGTATCTTCAATAAGATCCCTATTCACTGTAAATTTAAGACCATATTGATATAATAATTCGGCATTCCCTGAATAAATGTAAGAAAGGACAAAATCGTCGCCCTTTTTAAACCGATCCCATTTTTGCAAATCATCCTGATCATTTGATTTCATAGAGCCAAATACTTTAAGTAAATAAAAGTAGGAAATACTAACAAAAAAACAAATTGAGAAACTAATCATCTATAAAAACGATAAGTTAATAATATACTGATAATAAAAAATGAAATTATGAACCATATAAAGAATTTATTCTCCAAAGCTAATAAATTATAACCCAAAGCTGTTTTTCAGTCCAATTAAGCAATGGTTATATCGTAACAACCAAATTTAATATGCTCGTCCCAAAACGATTGAATTAACGTGTCTGATTTGTGGAATTTCCTCCCAAAATAGAGGAAATTTTCTTAAACAATATAACGACACTAATGGTCAGCATAAACAGTTTCATAAGCAAATTGATTTACGCATTGATAAATCTGTATATCAATATAATTTTCACCAGCATACAGGATACTGCCTCACAATATGACTTTTTGATCCTATATAACAACTAAAAACATCTATTATAACTGTTATGTAGTCGATATTTAAAAAGCAAATTTGTGAAAACTTTTTTTAAGGGTCGACTATTTATATAAAACCACTTTTAATCGGAAACTACTTTTTCCATCGATATATTTTATTATGATGAAATTATATTGTTATGATAACTCTACAAGAGTTTTTCTTTATTTAGTGATTTCAATAGCAACCTTAACTTTAAAATAATAGCTAAAATTACGATTTTTTTTTTGTCGTTACAAATTAATTTTCTTGTTCAATTTATATAGGATAGTATGCTAAATAAAAATTAAATAAACAGAGTATCATAATTAATATTTTTACATTTAACAGCATCTTATATTTATTCTTATTTTATTTTAAAAATATACTAATACTAATATCCTGTTTATTCTGTT
>JAENWH010000320.1 GCA_016650135.1 Peptostreptococcaceae bacterium | reverse complement strand
ATTGATGGCAGTAAAGATATTGAAAGGCGAAGCAGAAACGGCAACCATGCCGATTGAATCTGCAACTAAATTTGACTTTGCTATAAATGGTAAAGTAGCAAAAGAAATAGGGCTTGAAATTCCTGCAGACCTTCAGCAATATGTGATTGAAGCCGAGTAAAAAAGAGACGAACTGACATAGCATAAAGAAATGAGGGAATAAATGGTACAGATTATATTAGGCGCGGTTTCATTGGGTCTTATTTGGGCAATAATGACAATAGGCGTGTACATAACCTATAGGTTACTTGACATTGCGGATCTGACAGTTGAGGGAAGCCTCGCAATGGGAGCAGCTATTGCTGCAACCTCAATCTATAATGGGATGAATCCATATGAAGCCACAGCGCTTGCACTTGTAGGTGGAATGGCGGCAGGATTAATCACGGGGCTTTTCCATACAAAGCTCAAAATCCCCGCCTTGCTTTCCGGTATTCTGACGATGATAGCACTTTATTCAGTTAACCTGCGTATCATGGGTAAGGCAAATGTTTCCCTGCTTCGTATGGATACTGTCTATACGGATTTGGAAAAATTCGGTATCAATCATACTAATTCTGTGATGCTGTTTGCGCTAATCTGTGTGATGGGATTGATAGGTATTTTATACTGGTTCTTCGGAACTGAAATGGGGTGTGCTATAAGAGCTACAGGAGCGAATTCTCAAATGTCGCGAGCACAGGGAATCAACACGAATAATATGATTATGCTGGGCTTAATCATAAGTAATGGGCTTGTTGCCCTTTGTGGTGCGCTTATAGCACAAAGTCAGAGTTTCGCCGACGTTCAAATGGGGGTTGGTTCAATCGTTATTGGGTTAGCTTCAGTAATTATAGGAGAAGTGATCTTTAACAGTAAGAATTTTTTCCAGAAACTTATTTCGCTGGCACTGGGTGCCATAACATACCGGCTGATTATTGCTATTGTATTGAAACTGGGGATGCCTGCCAATGATCTCAAGATGTTTACAGCACTTACAGTGGCAGTTGCCTTGTCCTTGCCAATGTTACGGGCATACCTACGTCCGATAAAAAAATTGATTAAGGAGGAGGTGTAAGATGCTTGAAATTAATGGAATATACAAGATATTCAACGCGGGAACAATAAATGAAAAAGTGGCGCTGAGCAATCTTTGCCTTACGCTTAAAGAAGGTGATTTTGTAACGCTGATTGGCGGAAATGGAGCAGGTAAATCTACACTTCTTAATTGTGTTGCTGGTGTCCATTCACTGGACCTGGGAGTTATAATAATTGGGGGCATGGATGTGACAAAAATGTCAGAACATAAAAGGGCAGGAGTAATTGGTCGCGTATTTCAAGATCCTATGATGGGCACCGCCGCCAATATGGGAATCGAAGAAAATTTGGCCCTCGCCTTCAGACGTGGTCATTTTCGAGGCTTGAAGTGGGGGATTACAAATAAAGAGCGAGAACTTTATAAAGTATTGCTGGCTCATCTTGGGCTGGGGCTGGAAAGTCGGCTAAGCGACAAGGTAGGGCTTTTGTCTGGAGGGCAAAGACAGGCATTGACACTTTTAATGGCAACGCTGCAGAAACCGAAACTACTGCTTTTAGATGAGCATACTGCGGCACTTGATCCAAAAACTGCAGAAAAAGTATTGCAGCTGAGTGATAAGCTGGTGGCAGAGAACAATCTGACGACCCTAATGGTAACACACAATATGCGTCATGCCATCGAGTATGGAAACCGTTTAATCATGATGCATGAAGGCCGCATCATTTTAGATATCAGCGGTGAAGAAAAACAGAAACTCACGGTGGAAGATTTGCTAAAACGGTTTGGTAAAGCCAGCGGTGAAGAATTTTCAGATGACCGGGCTTTACTTGCTTAATTAGAATTATAATTCTAAATTAAGTTTAGGAACTTTTGTAACATAAAATATGCAGCCCTCAGGGCTGCATATTTTATGATTATATAACTGGTGCATGATAATTGGGCATTGATTTAATATTTAAATCAAATCAATATTTCTGCCCGCAGGTTCCATACTATGTTTTACCCTGTCTTTTTCTTCGGCAGTTTTCGCATCGTTCCAATGATCCATCGTCCCGACAAGATAGCCGGTTATACGTCTGATTCTTTCAAATGGAACTTGCTCAAACTTATAAGTTAGATTTGCAAAATCTCCATCTGCTTCAATTGTCAGAAATTCTACTTTTCTACCGTATTTTTTTTCTACATAGTCAATGTATGCCTGTTCTTCTTTAGAATCTACATTAGATTTAATTTGCATTCCCATACTATCTCCTCCTTATATGGTTTAGGTTTGAGCCCCAATAATAATTCCGTAAACTGTTATCACCCATTTAATAAGCAATTAACATCCACTGGTAATTATTTTACACCCGAATACCATATGTTGTATATAGGCTAGGAAAATATTTTTGGAAATATTAAGTAGAGATCAATTGCAAAAGTAAATTCTACGCCCTGTATGATAAAACCGGATAAAACCTTGAATGAAAATGTCTGACTTCTCTTGCTTGAACAGTCACCTTATGTTATTATTATGAAAGTGTTGAAAGCTGTTTAAACTTTTATTTGCCCTCATAGTTAAACGGATATAACGGAAGTTTCCTAAACTTTTGTTGGTGGTTCGATTCCGCCTGGGGGTGCCAAAATAAAACATCAGGAGTAGTCTTGATGTTTTTTATTATTTTAAAAGCTCTTCATATTTTTCATCCATTGATATTCCCTCCATTTGTATTATAATAAAATAAATAATACTTCAAATTGTAAAATTATTACACTAATATATACATATAACTACTTTGGGAGATGAAATGCAAGACAATTGGAAGACAAAAGCCATTATATTTTTATCCAGCCAAATATTATCTTTATTCGGTTCGTCTGTGGTTTCTTATGCGGTTGTATGGTATATAACACTTAAAACCGGATCAGCAAGTCTGATGACTGTTTCAATTCTTGCTTCATTTTTGCCGCAAATAGTAATATCTTTGTTTGCCGGTGTATGGGCAGACAGGTATAACAGAAGAATATTAATCATTTCTGCTGATCTGTTAACGGGAGTTTCCACTTTAGTTTTAGCCATATAT
>JAENWH010000089.1 GCA_016650135.1 Peptostreptococcaceae bacterium | reverse complement strand
ATAAACGGAGCCAGCAGGACAGATGCAGGGGTTCATGCATACGGTCAGACGGCCAGCTTTAAAGGGGATTGGACAATTCCTACTGATAAAATACTGGTGGCGACAAATAACTTGCTGTCTGGGGGACAAAATCATGCCGGTTCGGTTGGGGATGTTAGAATAACCCGCATTGAAGAAGTTGCGTTAGACTTTCATGCCAGATACAAGGCAAAAGGAAAAACCTATATTTATAAAATTAGAAACTGCTACGAAAAAGACGTATTTGACAGAAACTACGCTTATCAAATAGTAAAGCCATTGAATCTGGCGTTTATGGAAAAAGCCGCCAGAGATGTTGTGGGAACTCATGATTTCAAGTGCTTTCAGGCAATGGGCGGCAGAGAACTGAAATCAACAGTTAGAACCATATCGAATCTTCAGATTTATGAGGATATTCTTGAAGAAGAAGAAAATCCAGGCGGATTTCATGATAGAATTATTACAATAGAAATAACAGGAAATGGTTTCCTTTATAATATGGTAAGAATATTAACAGGAACGCTTGTGGATATTGGTATTGGAAAAATAGGACAACGCGGTATGGCAAAGGCAATTGAAAGCATGGATCGTGAAAAAGCAGGGCACACCGCTCCACCGCAAGGACTCTATTTGTCGGAAATATTTTATTAAGAAGAATAGAATATATTTTATTATTTCACAGCAGTAGAAAAGATATTAGGAGGATATAATGGATAGACCAAATTGGGATGAATATTTCATGGAAATGGCCGCTCTTACTTCAAAGCGTTCAACCTGCATGAGAAGACAGGTAGGAGCGGTGATTGTAAAAGATAAACATATTATTGCCACTGGATATAATGGAGCACCAAGAGGGGTCAAGCACTGTGAGGAAAGAGGCGGTTGCCTTAGAGAAAAACTGGACGTGCCTTCGGGAGAAAGACATGAATTGTGCATGGCTGTTCATGCGGAGCAGAATGCAATTATACAGGCAGCTACATTAGGGCAGAGCATAGAAGGCGGTGTTATGTATGTAACCAATCAGCCTTGTGTCATCTGCTCCAAGATGATTATAAATGCGGGAATAAAGAGAATTGTCGTGAGGGAAGGGTATCCTGATCAGTTAGCAAGAGATATTCTGGCTGAAGCAGGACTTAGAATTGTAATGCTGGGAGAACAATAGGGGATCACAATGAATTTTATATTTATATTTTTTACGGCTTTCATATTATCATTAATATTTACGCCTGTAGCCATATGGCTTGCGCCAAAAATTGGCGCAGTAGATATACCGAAGGACGCCAGAAGAATGCATACGAAACCTATGCCCAGATTTGGGGGCATGTCAATATTTATCGGAGCAACGACAGCGATAACGGTTTTTATTGGTAATGACCCTAGAGCAATAGGAATACTCATTGGTGGTGTTTGCATCTACGCCCTTGGGGTTGTTGATGATTTAAAGGGAATGCCTGCAAAGGTAAAGCTTTTGGGTCAGATTGGCTGTGCATCGATTGTGTTTGCTTTTGGCATCAAAATTCAGTTTATAACAAATCACTTTGGTGACGGGCATAGTTATTTAGTGGGGATTACAAGCTTTATCATAACGATCATCTGGATTGTAGGTATCACGAATACGGTGAATCTAATTGATGGTCTGGATGGACTTGCAGCAGGTGTTGCCGCAATTGCATCTTTATCTATTTGTTATACAGCATATATTCATGGAATGTATGAGGTCACTTTTGCAATGCTTGCAATAGCAGGGGGAGCCCTCGGATTCCTGCCTTTTAATTTTCATCCTGCCAAAATATTCATGGGAGACGGCGGGTCCTTGTTTCTAGGATTTATGCTTGCGGCCTTTTCCATTATGGGGCCAGTAAAAGGTGCGGCTATTGTTGCAACCATAGTACCTGTTTTAGTTCTTGGCATTCCAATTTTTGACACGGCATTTGCGATACTGAGAAGATTAATCAACAGAAGACCGATTATGGAAGCTGATAAGGGACATTTGCATCATCGGATGATGGCTGTAGGTCTGGGACAAAAGAGAACTGTATTGATGATTTATGGAATAAGTGCAGTGATGGGTATAGCCGCTGTTCTTTTCAGCAGAGATTTATTTGTTGAAACTATAGGGCTGATTGTAGCAGCATCAACATTTATTTATATATATATTACAGACTCAAGCACCCAGAGGTTAGGAATAGAAGCAATTGATATTGCAGCTGAAGAAGAGGAATAATAACATGAAGGTAATGACAGTTTTTGGAACAAGACCTGAAGCCATCAAAATGGCACCCTTAGTAAAAAAATTAGAAGAAGCAGCGGATATAGAATCCATCTTATGTGTAACCGCACAGCATCGGGAAATGCTGGATCAGGTGTTAGAATTATTTGAACTGAAGCCTGACTACGATTTAAATATTATGAAACCAAATCAGACAATCGGTATGATTACCTCCAATGTTATATTGGGGCTTGAGGAGGTGCTGAAAAAGGAAAAACCCGATGTTGTACTTGTTCACGGGGATACGACAACAACTTTTGCAACCGCTCTTGCCAGCTTTTATCAGCAGATCAAGGTCGGGCACGTTGAAGCGGGGTTAAGAACATACGATAAATATTCTCCTTACCCAGAAGAAATCAACAGGGTATTGACCGGTCATATAGCGGATTTTCATTTTGCGCCAACAAAGACAAATGTTGAAAATCTATTAAAAGAAGGAATTAAACAGGAAAATATATTTATAACAGGGAATACTGTTATTGACGCACTTTTAACAGTTGCAGGGAAGCCATATGAATTTGAAGACAGCACTTTAAAGGCACTTGACTTTGAAGACAGAAGAATTATCACAGTTACCTGCCATAGAAGAGAAAACTTAGGCAAAAATATGCGACATATTTTTGGGGCAATCAAATCAATTGTTTCCGAATTCAAGGATGTTGAAGTTGTCTATCCAATGCATATGAACCCGAAGGTCAGAGAAACTGCAAACAAAATACTTGATGGAGTTGATCGAATTCATCTGATTGAGCCACTTGAATATCAGCCGTTTGTCAATCTGATGGCAAAATCCTATTTAATTATTACTGATTCCGGCGGGATGCAGGAAGAGGCACCTTCATTAGGCAAACCGGTTTTGGTTGTCAGAAAAGAAACTGAAAGACCTGAAGCTGTCACAGCAGGAACAGTTAAACTGGCAGGTGTTGATGAGAACACAATTTACGCAATGGCGAAGGAGTTGCTTTCAAATAAAGAAAGTTACGAAAGCATGGCCTTTGCGGCAAACCCCTATGGAGACGGACATGCATGTGAAAGGATTGTAGAAATATTAAGAACAAAACTAATATAATAATTGAGACGAAACCTCTTTACAGTACATTGATTAAACTGGCTTTGCCTATCGCAGCGCAAAGCCTTATTTCATCTACATTAAATTTAGTGGACAATCTTATGGTCGGGAGTATTGGAGAAGCAGAACTTGCAGCGGTTGGAATAGCTACCCAGTTGTTTTTTGTACACTGGATGCTGATGTTTGGGTTTACTAGCGGTTCGGCTACGTTTATGGCTCAGTTTTGGGGAGCAAAAAATTTAACTAATATCAGGAAAACCACTGGGTTTGCAATCAGCGTTTGCGGTTCAATAAGTCTTATATTCTTTATCTTCGCTTTTTTTGCTCCACGAACTGTCTTATCTGTTTTTACAGATATCCCTTTGATAATTGACCTTGGAGAAGGATACGTTCAAGTTGTCGCTTTGACACTTTTACTGATAAGTATAACAGTACCTTTTACAGCGGCATTAAGGGCGACTCATCAAACCCATATACCGCTGATTATTAGTTTATTTGTTTTCAGCACAAATACATTTTTAAATTACGTATTGATTTTCGGAAAATTTGGAGCTCCAGAAATGGGAGTGACGGGAGCAGGGGTGGCAACTTTAATTGCCAGAACCCTGGAATTTATCTTGGTCATGTTTATGGTGTTTGGCAGAAAAAATATAATCTCCGGGAAGTTAAAAGAGTTTTTCAGTTGGACAAAGGAATTTACAAAAAGAGTATTGAATAATGCGATTCCGACCACTGTCAACGAAACCATGTGGGGTCTTGGAACGGCTATGTATGTTGCTGCCTATGCCAGGATGGGCATAACGGAATTTGCAGCTGTACAGGCAAGTAATACAATCAATCATGTTTTTATTATGGTAGCCTTTAGCATGGGAGATGCAGCACTTATTCTGGTGGGTCAAAAAATCGGGGAAGGGCAGTTGGATTACAGCTACTTCCTTGCAAAAAGGCTGTTGAAAATAGGGACATTAATAGGCGTAGGATTGGGGTTGTTATTGATTATTCTTTCGAAACCTTTGATTTCTTTATTCGGATTTACTCCTGAGGGGGAGAAATACGCATTTATCATATTAATTATTTATGGAATAGTAATGGGACTTCAGCTTTATACTGGAATGAATATCGTTGGTATTTTAAGAGCGGGAGGTGATACAAAATTTGCCATGTTTACAGAATGCGGATCCATTTGGTTAATTGGTGTGCCTATAGCTTTTTTTGGCGCTCTCGTATTTCAATTCCCAATATATATCGTAGTTGCGCTGGTGAAACTGGAAGAAGTTGTAAAGTTTTTTATCCTGAGAAAGAGATTTAAATCTGGCAAATGGATCAACAATGTTATAAATAAACTGTAAAAAACAGCAAGATTCAACATAAATCAATGGTTTGTTTTCGAGTTTTCAGAAAGCTTTAAAAAATTGTGAAAAATGCTTTACTTTTAGGTGCAGAAGGCTATAATGGTGAATAACATTCAATTTAATGTTTGCATTGTAAAATGGCATAAGAATTGGACTTTATAAAAAGGATGTATTTAATGAATGATTTGACAACTTTTAAAAATAAAATTTTCTTGTATGCAATAATTGTTATGATGGTTTTTGAAATTGTTTCCCTGCCACTTATAGGTCTGGATATAAAATATGCTTATGGACTTCTTCTAGGTACTTTTATCGCAATCTCAAATTTCAACATTTTAGCATTTACATTAAAGAAGGTTTTAAGTAACGGGAATAAATCATTTATTTTTCTCGGGTACTTTTTAAGGCTGGCTTTATACGGGGTTGCGGTTGTTACTGCTTTTAAAGTAAGCAATCAAACCGGGTTCGGAAGTCTGCTGGGATTTATTACCGTTAAGATTTCAATATATTACCTTCATGGTTTTAAAACAAAATTTTCTGAGGGCCGAAAAGTGCGGCCAGAGGTTCAGGCGGAGTTTGACAGAGAAGATTTGGAAAAGGAAATGAAGAGAGACGGCATATCGGAGGAGGATTAAAAGTGCATGATTTAAGTAATTTAGGCCCAAGAATCATACTGGGATTTGGGGATGGCAGTATATTTGTAACCGAGACAGTTTTTTTTGCAATAATAATAGCCATAACTATGTCGGTTTTAGCGTTTTGGATGACTCATAAAATGCAGAGACAACCTAAGGGCAAGCAGGTGGTTGCCGAGTTTATAGTTCAAGGAATATATAAATTAGTTGAGGGCACAATGGGGAAACACAATTCTAATTTTGCGCCATATATAGGAACACTTTTTATTTTTTTGCTTTTTGCCAATTCACTTGGTATTTTTGGATTCAGACCAGTCACTGCGGATGTAAATACAGCTTTTGCCCTTTCGCTAACAACAGCCTTCCTGATACAGTACCATGGATTCAGGACAATGGGCTTTATTGGTAAAATTAAACATATGAGCAGCCCGTATCCGTTTATGTTCCCATTAAAGGTGATTGAAGAACTTTCTTTCCCAATTTCTCTCGGCTTTCGACTTTTTGGTAATATTCTGGGAGGAGCAATTGTAATGGCTTTATTATTTACAAGTCTGGAAACCGCCTCAGAGGCATTGCATCTTCCAATTCCTCTATTACAGGCAGTAATCCCTTTGCCGGGAAATTTCTTCTTTGATATATTTGAACCAATATTGCAGGCTTTTATATTTACCATGTTAACCATGGTGTTTATCTCTATGGAAATTTTTATTATTGGGGATGAGCACGATCATTAAAAATAAAATTAAATTAGTTAAAGAAAACAGGAGGAAAAAATTATGCCATTATTAACACCAGCAGGATTTGTATTAGGGATGTCAGCAATAGCGTCCGCATGTATCGGATTGGCGGCAGTCGGAATTGGTCTTGGCCAAGGATTTGCAGCAGGTAAAGCTGTTGAAGGAGTTGCCAGACAGCCAGAAGCTCAGGGAGATATTTTAAAGACTATGCTTGTTGGACAAGCAGTAGCTGAAACGACAGGTATCTTTGCATTTCTGATCTCAATGATATTATTATTTGTAAATCCATTAGTCGGCATGCTGTAAAGTATAGCATGAAAGAAAAATTAAAGAGAGGAGGATATAGAAAATGCATTTATATGCACCGCTAATAAGTTTTAATTGGACCATGGTGATGATTTGGGCCACGGTAATTGTACTGTTCTTTATCCTTAAGAAGAATTTTTTCGAAAAAGTTCGAAATTTCATTGCCGCAAGAGAAAATGAAGTGAGGGATGCTTTCAGCAATGCAGATTTAACAAACAAGCAGGCTGATGAAAGGCTGGAAGATTATAACAAAAAACTTTCAAAAAGTGAAAATGAAGTTAGAGAAATCGTTCGAATTGCAAAAGTGAAGGCAGATACAATGGCTAAAGAAATTATAGAAAACGCTAACCAGCAAGCATCGAAAAATATTGCTTTGGCTGAAATTGAAATTGAAAGAGAAAAAAAGAAAGCCTTATCAGAAGTGAAGGACGAAATTGCATCTCTTGCTCTTCTTGCAGCAGAAAAAATAATGGAAAAGCAAATTGAAGTAGATGGGCAAAGTGGAATTATTGACAAAATCATCGAACAGGCAGGTAGCACCCAATGGCAGAATTAACAATAGATAAAGTTTATGCCAGGGCTCTTTATCAGGTGGCACAGGAACTGAATAAGGAAGAACAAATAATATCTGAAGCGAAAGAATTGGCAGTTATAATAAAAAGTGAAGAAGGTCTGCGAAAGTTTATCGATTCACCGATTATTTCTGCAAAAGAGAAAAAAGATGTTTTGGGTAAAATTTTCAATGAACAAATAGGTGAAGAACTTATGAATTTCATTTGTGTGCTCATTGATAAGGGAAGAACAAGACATTTTGAGAAGATTGTTAAGACTATGCAGCAGCTTTCCAGAGAAAAGGAAGGCTCTTCT
>JAENWH010000316.1 GCA_016650135.1 Peptostreptococcaceae bacterium | reverse complement strand
CATTTCTATTCCAGTAACAACTACTTTTCTTTTCTCTTCGCTTAGTCCGATTATTTCAACTTCTGATCCAATCTTTAATGATCCTCTTTCAACTCTTCCTGTTGCTACTGTTCCTCTTCCTGTGATTGAGAATACATCCTCTACTGGCATTAAGAACGGTTTGTCTGTTGCTCTTACCGGTTCTGGAATAAATGTGTCTACTGCTTCCATCAACTCCATAACTTTATCACCCCATGGGCCGGCCGGATCATTTAATGCTCCCAGCGCTGATCCTCTGATAATTGGTGTATCATCTCCAGGGAAATCATAAAAATCAAGAAGCTCTCTCACTTCCATTTCTACCAGGTCAAGTAATTCATCGTCGTCTACCATGTCACATTTGTTCAAGAATACAACAATATATGGCACGCCTACTTGTCTTGATAACAAGATGTGCTCTCTGGTCTGAGGCATTGGGCCATCTGTTGCTGCCACTACCAGGATTGCTCCGTCCATCTGTGCTGCTCCTGTAATCATGTTTTTTACATAATCGGCATGTCCCGGACAGTCAACATGTGCGTAATGTCTGTTTAAGGTTTCATACTCAACGTGAGCTGTCGCGATGGTGATTCCTCTTTCTCTTTCTTCTGGCGCCTTGTCAATCTGGTCAAATGCCACCAACTGGCCTAATCCCAGTCTTGTAAAAAGAGTCTTTGTAATTGCCGCTGTAAGTGTTGTCTTGCCATGGTCAACGTGACCAATTGTTCCAATGTTTACGTGTGGTTTATTTCTTTCAAATTTCTGCTTTGCCATTTTCTTATTCCTTTCTACTTCTTCACGTACGCTTCTTCTTCCTTCTTTGGAGCTACTGATGGGATTCGAACCCATGACTTCTACCTTACCAAGGTAGTACTCTACCGCCTGAGTTACAGCAGCAAATTATGCCAACATTAAAAATGTCACTATTGGTTATTTTACTATATCCGTTAGCATTGTGTCAATAGTTTAGGTGTGTTTCCATTCACTTTATAATGTGAGATAAATAGCAAGTTTTTTTCTGATCCTTTGCACTGCATTGTCTACAGCTTTAGGAGTTTTACCAATTATTTCTGCGATTTCCAGATAACTTTTACCGTGCATATATTCATCCATCACTCTGACTTCCAGATTGCTTAATATTTTTTGTGATTTCCCCGCAATCACCTGAAGCGTCTCTTTTAGCAGAAGCATCGCTTCGGGATCCGATCCACTGTCTGATTGAATCAGCTCACCTACAGTTTTATCTGTGTAGTCTCCTTCTATTGGATTACTTAGGGATATTGATGTATTGAGTGGCAAATGTTTAAGCCTTCCAGCCGTCTTAATCGCTGTAATTATTTGCCTGTTTATGCAAAGATTTGCAAAAGTATAAAAGGATGCCTGCTTGTTGTTTTCAAAGCTTTTTATTGCTTTAAAAATACCGATCATGCCCTCCTGCATCAGGTCTTCTCTATCTGCCCCTACAATATAATATAGATTAGCCTTGCCTTTGACGGTATCTTTATATTTTTTTATTAAAAATTCTTCAGAATCCTCATCCCCGTTTTTCGCCAAAGATACAAGTTCTTCATCTGATTTTCCTGCATATTTACTTAACATCTCTTTGCCTTCTTACTTCACACATTAATACCGCTGCTGCGTTTGAAGCATTTAAAGAACCAATTTTGCCAACCATTGGAATTGAAACAGTAAAATCACATTTTTCCTTTACTAATTTACTTATCCCAAATCCTTCACTACCTATTACAAGACAAATACCGCCTTTCAGATTCGCTTTATAATAAGGCTGGCCTTCCACGTCACATGCTCCTATCCAAAGTCCTGCGGCTTTTAATTTTTCTATAGTTTGAACGATATTTGCAACCTTTGCACATGCCATATATTCAACAGCACCCGCAGAGGCCCTTGTAACGACATCTGTAACCCCGACGGCTCTCCTCTTTGGTATGATAAGGCCATGCACTCCGGTAACCTCGGCAGATCTCATGATTGCACCCAGGTTATGAGGGTCTTCAATATTGTCAAGAATAATGATAAAAGGGTCTTCCTCTCTGGCTTTAGCCAAAGCAAGTATTTCCTCTACTTCACAATACTTAAAGGAGGATGTATAGGCAATGACTCCCTGATGAGGGACTCCATTTGCCACCCGGTCCAAAGCAACCTTGTCTCCATACATAACCGATATTTTTTTATCCTTAGCCATGCCAACTATTTTAAGGATTGAGCCTTCTGTTCCCTTTGCAATTAAAATCTTTTCGATTTCCCTGTCGTTTTTCAAAGCTTCCATTACAGGATTTCTCCCAAGTACTATACCGCTATTTTCTTCTATATTCAACAAATTTATACCTCGTTCCATCTTCTTCGATAACTCCACTTTCATCAACCACTGAAAAGTTTTCATCTTCATCAAGGTTATGAAAAAATTTATCCGCATCTAAAGTTTTATCTATTTTCGTAACATAGCAGGTATCACAATAAGGCAAAAATTGCTCATATATCTTTTCCCCACCTATAATAAATACCTCATCCATATTTCCATCATTCACCATTTTTAAAAGTTCTTCTTTCGAATGGCAGATGGCACAGTCTGTTCCATAACCCTTATTCCTTGTCAACACAATGTTATTTCTGTTTAGCAGAGGCTTTCCTTCAGGTAATGATTCAAGGGTTTCCCTTCCCATAACAATGGTTTTCCCCAAAGTGTGCTCTTTAAAATATTTTAAATCGCCAGGCAAATGAGCAAGCAGTTTTTTATCCCTGCCGATTCCCCAATTTTTGTCTACTACTACAATTGCCTTCATAAAACCTCCATAAAAATGTATTTCTGAATTAATGTTTTTGACAATTAACACATTTATTTCATTACAATTAGTTATTGACTATAAATTATAGCACAGAAAATCGAAATTTAAATCAAAGATTAGTAAAAATTATATTTTTCATTCACCGATGGTTACTAGAAAGCGGTGAGATGCCAAGCACCTTGCAGTTACAACAGTTGCTAAGTGCTTGTTTTTCGTTTTTGTCTCGCAAAGAATTGATAAATTTTTTAGCTATGTCACATTTATCTCGTGAAACAAAATTTATCAGAATAAACAAACTGCCAGCTTAAACTGGCAGTTATGTTGT
>JAENWH010000381.1 GCA_016650135.1 Peptostreptococcaceae bacterium | reverse complement strand
GTAACGGGTACTTTATAAATGAAAACATAAAAACAGAGGAGTTCCCCTATAACGGGAAGAAACATTCGATGAAAATAAAATTGCCACCTTTAGCAGGAGTGATTTTTAGACTGGTAGAGTAGTCAATTTAAAACGGAAGCAATTAATTTAAAACGGAAGCAGCATGATAGATCAGAATATCTGCGATTTACAATATGAAAAATATGAGGTGTGAATATGGGAAATTTGTTTAAGTCTAAACGGGAATTTATAGCTGCTTTTAAAGAAAAATATGAAGAATTAGAGGGAAGAGAGTTCCCTGAAAAAGCGGACGTCGCCATTAGTTATGTCACATTGCTGAGTTTATTTAGAGAAAAAATAAATGTCAGTTGGATTGATACAGGAAAAAAATACGCAAAGTATAACGAAAGACAGATTTACTATTTTTCTATGGAGTTTTTAATTGGAAGACTGTTAAAGTATTATCTGATGAATCTTGACATTCAGGATATTGTTGAAGCCGGCCTGGAAGAAATGGACATTAATTATGAGGAAGTACTTGAGCAGGAAGCGGATCCGGGAACCGGGAATGGCGGGTTGGGAAGGCTTGCAGCCTGTTTGCTGGACAGTATGGCACATATGGGTATGGCGGGCCACGGCAATGGCATGAGGTACAGGTTTGGCTTATTCAACCAAAAGATCATTAACGGTTATCAGATGGAGCTCCCTGATAACTGGCTTAAAAATGGATATCCATGGGAACGCTGTAAAAGAGAGAAAGCTGTTATAGTTAAATTCAATGGAGATATAGTTTATTCCGAAGAAAACGGCTCCCCGAAATTTACACTGGAAAACTATCAACCAGTCCTTGCAGTTCCTTATGATATTCCTATGATAGGGATGAAGGACACTTTAAACATTAATAATTTAAGGCTTTGGAGCGCAGAACCTGTTGAAGAAGAAATGGATATGAAATCCTTTAATACAGGGAATTTTGGCAAGGCCATGCAATATCAATCAGAGGTGGAAGCCATCTCATATATTCTTTACCCTGATGACCGATATCCGTCTGGGAGGGAATTGAGACTGAAACAAGAGTACTTAATTGTTTCTGCAGGGATTCAGTCTATTATCCGATATCAGAAAAAAAATGGATTACGAATTCAAAATTTAAGCCGTAAGGTTGGATTGCATATTAATGACACCCACCCTGCGTTATGTGTCCCTGAACTGATGCGGATTCTTTTAGATGAAGAAAATTTAAGCTGGGATCAGGCATGGACTATTACAAATAATACAATATCTTATACAAATCATACCATTCTTCCAGAGGCACTGGAAAAATGGCCTGTTGGATTAGTAAGATCTCTGCTGCCAAGAGTTTACCAGATTATCGAAGAAATAGACAGAAGGTATATGGAGGAAATTAATCTGAAATTTGATGGAAAAGCAAAAGGGCTGCTTGATAAAACAGCAATTGTACGGGATGGATATGTTCATATGGCATGTCTTGCTATTATTGGAAGTTATTCGGTGAATGGAGTCGCAAAGCTTCATTCGAAAATACTGAAAGAAAACATTTTCCCAGAATTTAACCAGATTTACCCTGGAAAATTTACTAATATAACAAATGGTGTAAGTCATCGAAGATTTCTTTTCAGTGCAAATCCAACTCTATCAGACCTGATCACCAGCAAAATAGGTGATGAGTGGAGGGAAAAAGCGGCAGACCTCATCAGTTTGAAAAACTTTGAAAACGATAAAGAATTTTTAGGGCAGATTAACCAGGCAAAACTGGAAAATAAGAAAGCACTTGCGAAATACATCGAAAAGAGTAACGGCGTCATCGTTAACCTTGACTCTATTTTTGATATACAGGCAAAACGAATACACGCCTACAAAAGGCAGCTGCTTTCTGCACTTAAAATAATGGATTTATATAACAGAATAAAAGATAACCCTAATCTGGATGTTCCGGCCTGCACCTTTATCTTCGCCGGGAAATCAGCACCAGGATACATTTATGCAAAGGCAACGATAAAACTCATTAATATGCTGGCTGAAAAGATTAATAACGACACAGAAATCAATGATAAAATTAAAGTGATATTTCTGGAAAACTTTAATGTGACCCTGGCTGAAATGATTTATCCGGCGGCAGAAATCAGTGAACAAATTTCAACGGCAAGTCAAGAGGCTTCAGGTACAGGTAATATGAAGTTTATGTTTAATGGAGCTGTCACCTTAGGTACACTTGATGGAGCAAACGTTGAAATACTGGAAGCAGCAGGCCCTGAAAACATCAGTATATTCGGCATTACTGCGGAAGAAGTAATGGAACTGCAAAAAAACAGCAATTATTTAACTAAAGAGGAATGGGAAACCAATCCAAGATTGAAGAAGGTACTGAATCAACTAATTGATGGGTCCTATGGATCAGACACTGGAGAATCAAAAATGATTTATGATTCTCTTGTAAATAATAATGACACCTTCTTTGTATTAAATGATTTTCAATCTTATATGGATGCTTTTGATGATCTTTGCC
>JAENWH010000036.1 GCA_016650135.1 Peptostreptococcaceae bacterium | reverse complement strand
GAGTTAGAAAAGATAAAGAAACTTTCTGAAGAGAATCCTGCCTATTTTTACAATGTTTTGCCTTATGCATATGTTTTGGGTCTTAATGAAAAATGGGCAAAGAAATTTGAGGGCCTTGCGATTGAACCTCCTGCCTGGTATGGCGGGGGATACAATAACACCTTATTTAATACATGGATATTCATGAACATGTTCAATGGGTTTACGAACACAATGGCAAGCAGCGTTGTTCCTCCTACTCCCAGCGGGGGTTCGGGTGGGCTTGGCTCTGGTGGATTCTCCGGCGGCGGGGGATTTGGCGGCGGCGGTTTTGGCGGCGGCGGCGGCGGAAGCTGGTAAAATTTAAACTTGCAATTAATTCTGATGGTATATTTATAAATTTTAGCCAAATACATTTTTAAAGAGAATCTATCGTAGGATTTATGTGCCAATATTTTTTTAACGCTTCATATTCATCCTTTGCCTTTAACGCTTTATTTTTTCTAGCTTCGGTTTCTTTTGAATTCTCTTCTGTTCCGGAAGATGTTGCAACAGGTTTGCTTTTAACGGCTTTAATCATTATGTTTTTAGAGGTATGCTCCAGGGTTGTAAATTCTATCATTTTCACATCATAACCTGCAGCCTCAAGTTTTAAACCTCTGACACCATCTGTTAAAATCTCAGTAAACCTGTCTTTCAAGATCCCGTGCTTGAATAATGGGGCATGCAACGTCTCCTTAATCTGGTTAAAGAGCTCATGCTGGCAGCATGGTACAGACAGAATAATTTGGGATTGCCACTTCACAGCATTAATTAAAGCAAAATCCGTTGCTGTATCACAGGCATGAAGGGTAACAACCATATCTGCCTGGTCGCTTGTGTAATCTTTAATATTCCCTATTAAGAACTTCAATTTGTCAAATTCCAACTCCTGCGCGATTTTATTACAAAATTCTATTACATCTTCTTTAAGATCAAGGCCTACAATTTCAACGTCCAACCCTTTAATAATTCTCAAATAATGATAAAGTGCAAATGTAAGATAAGCTTTTCCACAACCAAAGTCTATTACTTTAATGGTTTTAGAAGTGTCTAAAGATTCAAAAGAATCATCTACAATTTCAAGGAATCTGTTTATCTGTCTAAATTTGCTGTAATGCTTGTGAAACACCTTTCCCTTATAGTCTGAGACGCCAAGCCTGATAAGGAAATCGCAGGGCTCGTTATCCGGTATGATGTATTTTTTCTTTTTATTATGGCTGAGGTCAATCTTTTTTTTCGATGGTTTGCTCTTCAATACTTTAGGATCGTTCGGATTAGCCGCCAAAATCTGAATATCCTCATTTATGGCATAAATATTCAACTGTTTAAAATCCATAATCATAAAGTCGCAGCAAAGCAGAATTAAGTCTTCTGGGTTTAGATTTTCGTGAATTACCTTATCCTTATAATGATATTCTACCTGATAATAAAACTGCTCCTTTATGATAATAGGACGGATTATTATTTTATAATAGGGAATGGTTTTTTTTCTTGCACTGCCAAACACCATTTTAATCAATTTTTTTCCTTCTAAAATATTTTTTAGTATTTCCTTAATTTGTTCCATTTTTATTACCAACTTTCATTTTTTATACATTAATTATAGCACATTACAGCAAATTAGTCATAAATACAGGTGTATATTATTTTGTTTAGTTGTGATATAATATCAAGGTTAACGAATGAGTAAAAGAAAGCAGGAGAACATGAAAAACAAGAAAAAGATAATCAATATTGCGGTAATCGCCCACGTAGATGCAGGAAAATCAACCTTGGTTGATGCATTGCTAGGACAGAGCGGCGTTTTTAGAGCAAACGAAGAAGTAATAGACTGTGTTATGGACAGTGATGATATTGAAAGAGAAAGAGGAATAACTATTTATTCTAAAAACTGTTCAATTATGCATGGAGACTATAAAATAAACATAGTGGACACGCCAGGACATGCGGATTTCTCATCTGAAGTTGAACGTATTATTAAGACAGTAGATACAGTTGTTTTATTGGTTGACTCCAGTGAAGGCCCAATGCCGCAGACAAGATTCGTGCTGCAGAAGTCATTACAGCAGGGACTCAACCCGATTTTACTTATAAATAAAATTGACAAAAAGGATGCAAGACCGGTAGAAGTCGTTGATATGGTTTATGAATTATTTATGGATTTGCATGCAAATGACCAGCAACTTGATTTCCCAATATTATATGGCATTGCAAAGCAGGGTATTGTAAAGAGAGAACTTGATGATGACAGCACAGATTTAACACCTTTGTTTGAAACTATCATTTCACATGTCAAGCCATATCCAAATCTTAATAAGGAACCCCTGCAATTTCAGGTTTCAACATTAGCTTATGACGATTATATAGGCAGACTTGGTATTGGCAGAATTACTAAAGGAAAAATAAAAACTGGACAAACTGTAGCCGTTGCAAAAGCTGATGGAACAATTGTCCAAAGAAAAATAAACCAGTTGTTCACTTATGTGGGCATGAAGAGAACTTTAGTTGATTCAGCAGAATGCGGAGACATTGTTGTTGTTGCCGGAATTTCTGACATATCAATAGGTGAGACCATCTGTGATGAAAAAAATGTACAGCCGATGGAAATGATTCAAATAGAAGAACCTACCCTTTCCATGAACTTCATGGTTAACAAGTCCCCATTTGCAGGCAAGGTTGGCAAATTTGTTACTTCAAGACACATCAGGGGAAGACTGGACAAAGAGCTTGAAGTAAATGTTGGACTTATTGTTGAGGAAACTGAATCTACAGACAGCTTTAAGGTTTCAGGAAGAGGAGAACTTCACCTTTCCATATTAATCGAAAATATGAGAAGAGAAGGATATGAACTTGCTGTATCAAAACCAGAAGTTATCATGCATAAGGATAAAAAAGGCCATAAGCTGGAACCTATGGAGGAAGTAATTGTTACAGTTGCTGAGCAATATGCAGGCGCAGTCATATCAAAGCTGAATATCAGAAAAGGTATGATGAGACAAATGTCCAGTGAAAACGGTTATGCCAAAATAGAGTATCTTGTTCCAACGAGAGGTTTGCTTGGCTATAGAACAGAATTCATTAATGACACAAGAGGAGAAGGCACGATGGTAAGGCGCTTTGAATCTTTTGAACCACATAAGGGAGATATCCCGCAAAGAGCCAATGGTGTTGCTATTGCTATAGAAGATGGCATTACAACTCCTTATGCATTATATAATATCAGCGAAAGAGTTCATTTATTCATTGAACCAGGAACGAAAGTTTATGAAGGAATGATTGTTGGCATGAACAGCAGAAATGATGATATGGTGATCAATCCTTGCAAGGCAAAGAAAGTAACAAATATGAGAGCTGCCGGTACTGATGATTCAGTAAAACTGCCGCCAAGCAGAGCCTTTACACTTGAAGAAGCACTTGAGTTTATTAACGATGATGAATTGGTTGAAATAGTGCCAAATGACATAAGACTTAGAAAAAAAGAACTTAAGGAACTGGAAAGAAGAAGAAGCGGCAGGTAGGTCAATTTATGATTGATCTAAGTTGAATTGAAAGGGAAGGTATATGATGAATGGTAATGTTATAGGATTGTTTTTGTATTACTGGGTGTTTATTATAGGAGTTCTGTTCGCTCTTAAAATGTTTGGGATGACTGATAATTCACAAATCATATCAATTTTGGCAGTAACGACGGTTTTTTATTTTGCCTTCCAATATATCAGAGGAAGAGCGAAGCAACGGAAAAATAAGTAATAACAGAATTTGGAATAGCAAAGTACTGAAAAATATGCAATAGCAAGTTGGAAAAACAAGTATAAGGAAGTGTAAGAAATGGATATAGAAATAGGTAGTTTTAAAAGAACTAAAATAGTTGCAACAATTGGCACTGCTTGTGATGACAAAGAGATTTTAATAGAAATGATCAACTCAGGAATGAATGTGGCCAGACTGAACTTTTCTCATGGTTCTCATGAAGAACAGAAGGTGAAGATTGAGACAATAAAGGAAGTCAGGAAGTTGCTGGGCTTGAATGTTGCCATATTACTGGATACAAAGGGTCCGGAAATAAGAACCGGGAAATTCTATAAACCGGAAATAACCATTAATGAAGGTCAGATTTACACCTTGACTACTGTAGAGATGGTTGGGAATGAAGAGATGTGCAGTGTTACTTATAAAGATATTACACATGATTTATCAATCGGGGACAGGATATTAATCGATGATGGGTTGATTGAATTGGAAGCTCTTGAAATTAAAGGGGATAATGTAAAGTGCATTGTTAAAAATACTGGTATATTGAAGGACAACAGGGGTGTGAATCTTCCTGGTGTGAAATTAAATCTGCCATCTATCACGGAAAAAGATTATGGAGATATTATTTTTGGAATTGAAAACAATGTTGATTTTATTGCGGCATCTTTTGTGAGAAAAGCCAGTGACGTGGAAGAAATAAGAACAATACTCAAACATAATGGCGGCAGTTATATCAGAATAATTGCTAAAATTGAAAACGGTGAAGGCATAGAAAATATAGATGATATTATCGAGGCTTCTGACGGAATCATGGTGGCCAGAGGAGACTTAGGCGTAGAAATACCCCAGGAGCAGGTGCCTTTATTACAGAAAAAAATAATTAAAAAATGTAATGCTGTGGGGAAACCTGTTATTACAGCTACACAAATGCTGGATTCAATGATTAGAAATCCAAGACCTACCAGAGCAGAGGTGGCGGATGTAGCAAATGCCATATTTGATGGGACAGATGCAATTATGCTTTCTGGTGAAACAGCAGTCGGGAAATACCCGGTTGAAGCGGTGAAAAGTATGAGCAAGATAGCCATTACCGTTGAAGAGAACATTGATTTTGAAGAAGTAATGCGCCGAAACATTAGTCTTAGAGATGAAAGCATAACCAATGCGATCGGGCATGCTACCGTTGCAAGTTCCTATGGTTTGAAGGCCAGAGCTATTCTGGCACCAACAGCCTCCGGTGGCACTCCTATGATTATATCCAAGTTTAGGCCAAAGGCACCAATTTTTGCCACTACTTCGAATGAAGAAGTTGCAAGAAGGCTTGCTCTCAGTTGGGGAGTAGAATGCCTGGTTATTGAATCTGCCGACACTGAAAGGGATTTATTTGTAAAGGCGATTGAAGCATTATCCAAAAGAGAAATAATCAGAAAGAATGATATTTTAATTATTACAGCAGGACTTCCTGTCGGAATAGAAGGCAATACAAATATGATGAGAATACACGTAGTAGGTAGAGAAATATAAGGATATAATCGATGGCATTTACACATCTTCACGTACATACAGAATATAGTCTTTTGGATGGAGCGGCACGAATAAGTGACCTTATTACTCATGCAAAAGAAATGGGTATGGACTCTTTGGCGATAACAGACCATGGAGTAATGTTTGGTGTAATTGATTTTTACAAGGAAGCAAAGAAACAGGGAATAAAACCCATTATTGGTTGTGAAGTATATACGGCGGCAAGATCCAAGGAAGATAAAGATTCTGATAAAGATAAATACCAGGGTCATCTTGTTTTACTGGCGAAAGACGAAGAGGGCTATAAAAATCTGATTAAAATAGTTTCTGAAGGCTTTACAAAGGGATTTTATTATAAGCCAAGAGTGGATAAAAAATTGCTTCGGGAACACAGTAAGGGAATTATTGCGCTTTCGGCTTGCCTGGCAGGAGAAATACAAAGAAAATTGTCAAACAGAGATTACCAGGGGGCCAAAACAGAAGCGTTGGAACTTTTGGAAATATTTGGCGAAGGAAATTTTTATTTAGAACTTCAGGATCAGGGACTTGAAGAAGAATTGGCTATTTTACCCGATATGGAACGGCTTCATCTGGAAACAGGCATACCTTTTGTTGCAACAAATGACGTTCATTATGTCAGACAGGAAGATGCGGAAGCTCATGATATTCTCCTTTGCATTCAAACCGCAACAAATGTGGACGATGAAAAACGAATGAGATTTCCAAATGACCAGTTTTATTTGAAATCTGGAACAGAAATGGAAAAAATATTTGCCGGATTCCCGGAGGCAATCAGTAATACAACTGTTATTGCAGAAGCCTGCAACGTGGACTTTACATTTGGGAAGCTCCACCTGCCTGATTTTATATCACCCGCAGGAAAAACGAACGAGGAGTATTTAAGAGAATTATGCGAGTCTGGACTTTATGATCGATATGGGGATCTGAGTCAGGAACTGAAAGAAAGATTTGAATATGAGCTGGAAACCATTATAAAAATGGGTTATATAGAATATTTTCTGATAGTCTGGGATTTTATTAACTATGCTAAGGAAAACGGAATAATGGTTGGTCCAGGCAGAGGCTCTGCAGCCGGCAGTATAGTTGCCTATGCACTTAAAATAACGGATATAGATCCAATTAAATACGGTCTGATTTTTGAACGTTTTTTAAACCCTGAAAGAATAAGCATGCCTGATATCGATATAGACTTTTGCTATGAAAGACGGCAAGAGGTTATTAATTACGTGATAGAAAAATATGGTGAGGATAAGGTCGCTCAGATTATAACATTCGGAACGATGAAAGCAAAGGCGGCTGTAAGGGATGTTGGAAGAGCTTTAAATATAAGTTATAATGAGGTTGATGCGATTGCAAAGGCAATCCCGTTTGAACTGAAAATGACGATTTCAAAGGCAATTGATATGAATCCAGAGCTGAAATCCATGTATGAAAAGGATAAAAACATAGCAAAGGTTCTGGATATGGCGAAAGCGCTTGAAGGTCTGTCCAGACATGCGTCAACACATGCGGCCGGCGTTGTGATTTCTAAAAAGAGCATTAATGAATATGTTCCTTTATATCTTTCTGATAAAGGGATTTCAACACAGTTTACGATGAATACAATCGAGGAGCTAGGGCTTTTAAAGATGGACTTCTTAGGCCTTAGAAATTTAACAGTTATCAGAGATGCACTTGAATTAATTGAAGAAAATCACGGCAGAAAAATTAATTTTTCAAAGATGGATTATGGTGATCCGAAGGTTTATGAATTAATAAGTGCAGGTAATACACAAGGCGTTTTCCAACTGGAAAGCGGCGGAATGACTCAATTCATGAAGAACCTGAAGCCCGACTGTTTTGAAGATATTGTCGCAGGGATTTCTTTATACAGACCAGGGCCAATGAATTCAATTCCAACGTATATTGAAAACAAGAAAAATCCAGAAGGAATAAAATATTTGCATGAAAGTTTGAAGCCGATTCTCTCTGTTACTTATGGCTGCCTTGTTTATCAGGAGCAGGTTATGCAAATTGTGAGAGACTTGGCTGGTTATTCCTATGGAAGAAGTGACCTTGTAAGAAGAGCTATGAGTAAGAAAAAAATGGATGTTATGCTTGAGGAACAGGAACATTTTGTGAAGGGTGCTGCGGAAAACAAACATATGTCACCAGCAGTCGCTAAAGAAATTTTTGGACAGATGATCAGCTTTGCTGAATATGCCTTTAACAAATCCCATGCTGCAGCCTATGCAGTAATAGCTTACGAAACGGCTTATATGAAGGCTTATTATCCGGTTGAGTTTATGGCGGCCCTTATGACAAGCGTAATAGGAGATTCCGCGCAGATAGCAAAATACATAAGAAATTGTAATGAAATGCAAATACAGGTACTGCCGCCGTGCGTGGCAGGGAGCAATAAAAAATTCACTGTTGTAGGAAAGGAAATAAGATTTGGGCTTCTTGGCGTCAAGAATGTAGGCGAAGGTGTTATTAACGCCATCATAAAAATGCGAAAAGAAAAAGGCATTCCAAGTGATATTTTTCAGTTTGTTAACAACATTGATATTCAGGAAGTGAACAAAAAAGCTTTCGAAAGTCTTATAAAAGCTGGAGCATTTGATTGTATCAATGAAAACAGGGCGCAGCTTATGGCTGTTTATGAAAAGCTGATTGAATCTGCTCAGAATAATAGCAGAAAAAATATTCAGGGGCAAATGTCATTATTTCAGATAAATACTGATGAAATGTCTGCGCCAGGTTCTGCATCTGTGCTCCCACAGGTTACAAATTTTTCAAAAGAAACCTTGATAGCACTGGAAAAAGAGATGCTTGGCGTATATATTACAGGACACCCATTAAAGGATTATGAAGAACAAATTGAGAAAATTGCCACCATCACCTCTGATGAATTGTCTCATGTGGAAACAAATGAACATATTGTAGATGGAATGAAAGTAACGATGGCGGGTATTATCAGCGGAAAGAAGATCCTGGTAACCAAAAGCAACAAGCAGATGGCGTTCATTGATCTTGAGGACCTTTATGGAATCGTTGAAGTCATTGTGTTCCCAAATGTTTATGAGAGATGTATGCAAAGCATTAAAGAGGATAATGTGGTTGTGGTAAAGGGTACTATTAACTTTAAGGAAGATGAACAGCCAAAGCTTATGGCGGAAAAAATATTTGACCTTCAGTCAATAGATGAAGTTTTGACTGCCCCATCATTGAAGATCAGTATTCCGGAAGATTTAAACGAGACTGAAGCACTTTCAGTCTTGAAAGAAGTTTTAACTGCACATAAAGGGAATACACCGGTTATTATTAAAATAGACAGAACTGGAAAAAGGTTTAAGGCCAGCAAAGATCTTTGGGTAAACCCTGGGACCTTGCTGAAAGCGAAACTTGAGGATATTGGATTTATTTTGGAGGAGGAAGTATGAAGAATGTTATGGTGTGTGTTACTCAACAGAGGACATGTGACAGATTAATAAAATACGGTTATGAATTATTAGGCAAGAATAAAGGAGAATTGTTTATAATCCACGTAGCCCATTATGAATTCAAATTTCTTGGAAATTCGGAAGAAGGGGAAGCGTTGGAGTACTTATATGAAAAAGCCTTGGAATATGGAGCAAATTTAACGGTTGTTCGTTCAAATCACGTACTGGACACACTGGTTGACCTGGTGAAAAAAAATAAAATCACGCAGGTAATCCTTGGTCAATCAGGCGGGGACAATGCTGAAAATAATTTTATCGCTCAATTCAGTGAAAGAATCAAAAAAAATACTGAAGTCATCGTAATACCAGCAGAGTAAATCAGGAGGGAAATATATGAGAGTACTAACTATTATATCGGGAATTCTTATGCTGTTAGCAGGAGTCTGGTGTTTTGCAAACCCTGGTGCCAGTTTTTTATCTCTGGCTTTTGTTCTTGGTATTGTCATGATGTTAGCGGGATTAATCGGGGCAGTTAACTATTTTACTGAGAAAAACAGAAACGCAGAGGGCGGATGGGTTATAGCAGAATCAATTTTAACATTTATCCTTGGCTGCATTGTGCTTTCAAACCAGATAGTGGTAGATGCAATGGTGGCGATTTTCTTTGGCATGTGGTTATTGTTTTCAGGCTGCCTTAGAATAGTTGCAGCTTTTCAATTGAAAAAATTAAAGGAAAAGGCATGGCACTGGACACTGGGTTTTGGAATTCTGGCATCACTCATAGGCCTTTATGCATTTATTAACCCAATCACATTTGGTTTATCAGTAATCTTGCTGGTTGGAGCCTTTTTTATTACACAGGGAGCAAATGTTTTGGTAATAGGAATAAATATGCCTCATAAGAAAAAATATTTCGTATAAAATAAGAAATGAAGGTGCAGGGTAATGAAGGAATGGGACAAGCCCGATGTGGCAGATGAACAGGGAATAAATATTGATAATAAGGAAAAAGTGATTTCTTTAATAGTTCTTTCTTTAATTCTTATTACATTTTGGAATATGATGGATTTAGTATTACTGACATTTATCCTAGGCTTTGTTTTTTATTCGTTATTAATCAATATTCAGAAGAAACTGGTTGCAAATTTTAAATTAAATATTCCTGATGGAATAATTTTGACAGTATTGTATATTATTGCAATAGTACTGCTCGTTATTGGAAGCGCGGTTTTTTTGCCAAATGTGATAGCTCAATTCGGGGAACTTGCAAATATTTTTATTAATATTGATATTGATGCGGTAAAAAGAGCTATTGGACCCAGACTGGTGACAATTGTGTCTCAGATAGATTTTAATGCTTATCTGGACAAGGCAGGTTCTTTGGCTGCTTTAATCGTTACGAAAATCGGCTATTTCAGTATATCATTATTTGTTTCAATTATTCTTAGTTTTATTATTCTGATTGAAAAAAATAAAATAAGTCACTTTGGCAGGAACATGGCAAAAAGTAAACTATCTTTTATGTATGAATATTTCAGGTATTTTGGCAGAAGTTTCGCACAGACCTTTGGGAAGGTAATGAAAGTTCAGGCCACAATTGCCATCATCAATTCAATTCTATCGATGATTGTTCTGTCAATCCTTGGGTTCCCAGGTATTCTTGGGCTTGGAACAATGATTTTTGTCCTTGGTCTTATTCCTGTTGCGGGGGTAGTGATTTCTCTTATACCGCTTTCTGCAATAGCCTTCAGCATCGGTGGAATCATTCAGGTACTGCAGGTTTTAGTTATGATTCTTGTTCTTCACGGCATTGAGACATATGTATTGAATCCTAAATTAATGTCAGCCAGAACAAGGCTTCCAGTTTGTTTTGTTTTTATCATCCTGCTTGTAGCTGAACATTATCTGGGAGTATGGGGTCTGTTAATTGGTGTCCCAATATTTATTTTTTTGATGAGTATATTCAAAGTGGAATACAAAGGTGAAAGCAACAAAACTGTGGAACCCACAATAGAGCAGAAGTAAAAATAGAACAGAACTGAAAATAGAATAGAACTTAAAACAGAATAAAATTGAAAATGGCAAACCGGCGTTGACCGGGCTGCCATTTATTTAT
>JAENWH010000154.1 GCA_016650135.1 Peptostreptococcaceae bacterium | reverse complement strand
TTTGTATTAAACAAAACAACCTTAGGAAGAAGGATATATTCAATAGGTGGAAATCCAGTTGCCAGCATTTATGCTGGTATAAATGTTAAGAAATATCGACTAATCACGTTTATTATATGTAGCATGAGTGTATCTTTGGCAGCAGTAATATTAACTTCAAGATTAGGATCAGCACAGCCTCTCGCAGGCGAAGAATTCTTACTTGACGCCATTGCTGTGGTTTTCCTGAGCACAACTATGTTTGGTGATGGTGAACCTACAGGAGAAGGAACTTTTGTAGGGGCTTTTGTAATAAGCATGCTAAATAACGGTTTGACTATGCTTAATGTAGCATATTATTTCCAATATATAACAAAAGGTCTTGTTGTTATTATCGCAGTAGTAATCTCGGTAGTCCTTTCTAAAAGCATGAAGTTGAAAATGTAAAGTAGAAATATAAAAGTAGGGGAGAATTTTATGATAAAAGTATTAGGTATCTGTGGAAGCCCCAGAAACGGGAATAGCAAATTTTTATTAGAAGAAGCATTGGATTCAGCAAAGCTTGTAGGTCAAGAGGTTGAAGTAGAATACTATTCAATCAGAGGGAAAAAGATATCAGGTTGTATTCAGTGCCAGGCCTGCGAAAAAGATGGAATCTGCATAATAAAGGATGACTACCATGAGCTATTGCAAAAATGGGTAGAAGCTGATGTTATTCTGTATTCAGTGCCTGTTTATCATATGGGTATTCCAGCGCAATTAAAAGCTTTTATGGATCGATTGGGCAATAGCCTATTTGGTCGATATGTCAATAACTTTCCGGCAGATGCAGCCACATTGCCAAAGAGCCTTAAGACAATAGGGGCAATTGCCCAGGGGGCACACATTTTTTCAGGGCAGGAGCACACAATCACTGAAATTATCAATCACTCTCTGATAATGGGTTGCGTGCCTGTAACTGGTGATATGTGGGAGTGCTATATAGGGGTAGGCGGTTGGACTTCTAACGAAATTAGGCGCGATTCACTGGAAAAGCAAGCAGAAGAAGGCAAGACGGATGCATTGGTAGCTGTGAGAGCAAGTCGTTCACTGGCTAAAAGAGCAGTTGAAATGGCTATGATACTTAGAGCGGGAGCTTTAGGTACGCAAGAGTATCTTAGAAAAGAACCTATATACAAGCCATTTGTTGATAGGGCCAATGAGATTAGAGAATAGGTCAATGATTTTAAATATACAGGAGGGTAATATATGAATTATCGTATTGAACAATTTGATAGAATTGATAATCAGGACAGTCTTGGAAGTTATATTCAGCAAACAGTACTATCCTATTACAAAAATCTTGGATTCAATGCATATTTATTTTCAACACAATATAGTCTTGGATTGAGAGAAATGTGGCTTGTAACATCAATGGAGAGATTGAATACGGTTACTTCAATTGGTGAAAAGTTCTTTGATGATAAAGAAGGTAAGGACATTGAACGAAATCTAGCTAGCAAAACAGTAGATCGTATGTCAACTATAGTTAAAGATTTAGAGCCTGAGATAAAGTGGATAAGGATTCCGGGTAAAATGTATCATGTTGAGAATTTTAATTCTCTAGTTGGATGTGAGGCATTTGAAAAGTTTTTCTTAAGAGAGGCTTCTCCATATCTGAGGAAAAGAGGTTTTAACATCAAGCTTTTTAGGACCTTGCAAGGTTATAGACCTGCTGATTACTAGTTCATAACTGAAATGGATAGAGTTGCATCTATTGACAACTGGTCGGAACTAGCATCCGGTGAACCTGAGGGCGAGAAAATAATGCAAAAGCTTATGCTTTATACTAGTATTCCAAAAGCAAGTGTAATAAAAGAAGTTCAAAACGATCAATAATCGAGACAAATATAAAAGCAATTAATTATAGTATGAACCTGTAAAATATACTTGATTTAGATTTTACAGAGTAGGGAGGAAATTAATATGTTGCCAAAATTACCTGTTGAAATACTAACCGTAGACTTAAGCACAGGAAGTATTTCAAGAACTCAGATTAGCGATGAAGCTTATATTTTAAAATATCTTGGGGGCAGAGGGATCGCTACGCATATGCTTATAAACGAGTACGATTCTAAAATAGATGCGTATGATGAAAAAGCGCCAATTATTTTTGCACCTGGCGTTTTTTCAGGAACAATAGTGCCATGCTCAGGTAGAACCTCAGTGCTTTTCAAGAGCCCTGCAACAGGAGAATTCTTTAAAACAAATGTGGGTGGGCATTTTGGAGCACAGCTAAAATATTCAGGATGCGATATTTTGGTAGTTGTGGGGAAAGCGGATAAGCCAGTATACATTTATATTGAGAATGACCATATTGAAATAAAGGATGCATCACATCTATGGGGCAAGGATGTCAGAGAAACAAACGCTTTGATCAGAGAAGAACATGATGATTCTGAAATACAAACGGCATGTATAGGACCTGCGGGAGAAAACGAGGTAGTATTTGCGTCTATACAGGTATCAATTAATAATGCTGCAGGTCGGGGCGGTGGCGGTGCCTTAATGGGTAGCAAAAATCTTAAAGCTATCGCTGCGCGAGGAACAAAAGGAATACAGATTGCCCAAGGGGAAAGGTTTTTTAAAGCACTCGAGGTAATTAATAATAAAATGAATAAAGCGCCAGGAGTTGGTCCACTTTCTGATTACGGAACCAGTAGAGATGTAGAGTCAACAAATGCAATTGGGGCTTTCCCGGTAAAAAACTTCCAGACAGGTAGCATTGAAAATATTGAATATCTAACAGGTACACACCTTGTAGAGGGAGGATATCTGAAAAGAAAGATTGCATGTTACTCATGTCCTGTAGCATGCCACAGATTTGTTACAGTCGATAATGGTGAGTATAGAGGTACATTCACAGGTGGTCCGGAATACGAAACGCTTTCATCTTTTGGAGGAGGCTGTGGTACGACTGATACAGCAGCGGTAATTAAGGCGGGGGAGTTATGTAATATATTGGGAATGGATACCATTTCTGCGGGCGGCTGCATTCAGTGGCTTATGGAATGTAAACAGAGAAATGTAATTACTAATGAGGAAGCAGATGGCTTAGATTTAAGTTGGGGGAATACAAATACAATAATTGAACTAGTAAAAAAGATGGCTTATAGAGAAGGAATAGGGAATTTGCTTTCAAAAGGAACAAAAAAGGCTTCTGAAGAGTTAGGCAAGGATTCATACAAATGGGCAATTCAGGCAAGAGGGTTAGAGCAGTCAAGAGTAGATACGAGATCAGCTTTTGGCTATGCATTAGCTTTTGCAATAAATTCAAGAGGTCCCGATCACCTTAATACAGAATGCTTGGCAGAGTTTGGGGGGGATAGTGAAGCAAGACGAGTTATTAAAGAAATAACAGGTAGTGAAAAATACGCATATCCGCATACAACAGATAAAAGAGCTGAAATCGTAAGATGGCATGAAGATATATATGCAGTCTCTGACAGTCTGGGCATCTGTTCTTTCCCAACAACAGCACAATTCTGGATTGATGAGTATGATCTTGCTGAGTTGTACTCGTCGGCAACAGGATTGGAAATCGAGGCACATGCAATCATGCTGGCAGGGAAAAGGATTATCACTATGGAGCGGGTGTACAATGGCATCTTGGGACATACGAGAGAAAATGATTTACTCCCTTATAGACTAATGCATGAAACACAAAAGGATGCTTTGCACAAAGGAGCAATAAACTCAAAAGAAAAACTGGATCTTATGAAGGATGAATACTTCAGACTACATAACTGGGATTCTAAAAAAGGGCTGCCTACAAAGCAAGCTCTGGAAGATCTTGGACTCGAAGAATTGATACCGAGACTTTTCAACTATATTGAGCAGGATTAGGGAGGTTATTATGAGAATATATATGATTGATTCCAATAAATGCACAGGATGCCATTTATGTGAGCTAGCATGCTCCTACAAACACTATAAAACTTTCTCGCCTGAGTTATCTAATATAAAGATTGAATCAATTGAAGATATTGCGTTTAATGTTCCTAACAATTGTGTGCAGTGCGAGGAGGCAAATTGCATAAAAGCCTGCGTTGCTGGAGCTTTATATAAAGATAACAAGACCGGTTCGATATTGATAGATAAAAATAGGTGCATAGGCTGCAAAGCTTGTGCAATGGCATGCCCCTTTGGGGCAATATCCCTAGTAAAGAAAAACAGTAAACTAGAGATAAGTATTTGTGATCTTTGCGCAGGTGACCCAGAATGCATTAAGGTATGCCGAAGCGGGGCTATTAATTATTTAGAAGATTCAAAGATAAACAAAATTAAGAGAAAAGATGTTGTAAATAGATTATTAGATGAAAGCAATGAAAACTCACATAAGAGGTGATTCCATTGGAGGTGATTTAAATGGCAAGAGTCAGATTTATAATGCCCTTTACTAAAATTACGGGTTCTAAGTATATAAATATTGAAGCTGCTGATGTAAGAGAGTTGTGTAAAAAACTCATAAAGAGATTTGGAAGCGAAATGAATGTGCTCTTAGATGAAAATGATGATCTTTCTAGGAATATGGTGATTTTAGTTAACAGAAGAAACGCCCATACATTAGATGGAGCAAATACAGCTTTAGATAAGAATGCAGAAGTAATAATCATGCATTCTATTAGTGGAGGTTAAGTCATTGAATAAAAATAGGATTGTATGGTTGAATCATGATAAATGCAGCGGATGCCACATGTGCGAGTTGGTTTGCTCTTATAGTAAAATGGGGATATTTAAGCCTGAAGACTCAAGGATATCTACTATAGAGAGAGATATGGAAGGTAGCGTTCAAATAATATGTAGAAACTGTGAAGAAGCACCATGTATAGATGCATGCCCTGCGGGCGCTCTTTACAGAAGAATAGAAGATCATTTTGTAGTATTAAACGAAACTAAATGTGTGGGCTGTAATATGTGTGTGATGCTATGTCCATTTAATGCAATAGGAATTGAAGACCATTATAACGTTAAATGTGACACTTGCTGTGGTGCAGAAAAGTGTGCCCAAATATGTGAGAGAGGAGCTATTGAATTCATGGACTACTCAAAAGCTGGGAAAAGTAAGCGAAGAGAATATATGAAGAGACTTTTAAGTGAGCAGGAGATTTAATTTATGAACATCGTGATAATAGGAAGTGGCGCTGCTTCAAAAAGCGCTATTGATACTATATTATCTGCAGATAGAATAGATATTGATATAACAGTGATTACAAGGGATACCAACTATTTTTATTCAAGGGTCCTTCTTCCAAATTATATAGCAGGCGAAATAAACATGGAGGATTTAAGCTTTGTGGACAAGTCTTTTATAGAAAACAAAAGACTCAAAATAGTTAGAGGAACGGTTATAAGCTTGGA
>JAENWH010000222.1 GCA_016650135.1 Peptostreptococcaceae bacterium | reverse complement strand
CACAATACGCAATATAGCAAAGAATAAAAACTTAAAGCCACAAGAAGTGCTACAGATGTATTTGTTCGAAAGAATTTTGGAAAGATTATCCTTGTCAAAATACAAAGACAATTTCGTATTAAAAGGTGGTCTTCTAATTGCTTCCATGATTGGTGTCGAAAGCAGAAGTACATTGGATATGGATGCTACTGTAAGGGGAATACCAATGGAAGAAGAAATCATTCGAGATGCAATCCTAGAATTGATTCAAGTAGATGTTGGAGATGGCATACAATTTATGTTTCAAAAGATGGAGCCAATTAGAGAAGAGGATGTATACAATAACTTTCGTGTACATTTGAAGGCATCATACGGGAAAATCGATGCACCTATGAAAATTGATATAACAACAGGTGATATTATAACACCGTCAGCAATAGACTACTCATATAAACTGCTTTTTGAGGATAAAGTTGTAAATGTGATGGCTTATAATCTTGAGACGATTCTAGCAGAAAAATACGAGACAATTATTCGAAGAAATATTGGAACAACAAGAGCTAGAGATTTTTATGATCTATATATTCTATTCAAGAGTAGAAGTTTAGAAATACAGAAGAATGATTTTATTCGTGCAGTAGAAAATACTGCGAAGAAAAGAGGTTCACTGGATATCATTTCAGAATGGCAAGAGATTTGTCAAGAAATACGAGAAGAGCCGGCGTTAGAAAAGATTTGGATTAATTATCAAAAGGATAATCAATATGCAACTGATATCAGTTTTGAAGATGTAACGAATAATCTCATAGAAGTTGCTCAATATTTAAATATAAGGGATTAAGTTGACATTTAATTGATAAATATTCTTAAAGTGAAACTGTTAGAAAAGGGAAAAGATAAGTAGGTTTATTACAGTGCCTATATATACAAATAGTTGAAATGAGGGAAAAAATGCGAGGACTAACCGAAACTTTCTTAAATGACCTGAAGCAAGGCAAATTAAAGGATGTGCTGGTTGCAGTAAAATCAGATGACACTCTTTGCCTTGAAATACGCGATAATTACATTAATATTTACTACCGAGGTGGATGCATTTTAAAAATCAGCTCAACAGCGGTGGATTATAAAATGGAATTCGACCGGAATTACTATCATCGGTATACAGGTGAGATTACTGCGATTGTTGCCTCAGATGTTAACAAATGGCTGGAGTTTATTCCTTTTCTGAAGGCTGAAATGGATCATTTCTTTAATGTTCACCCAAAACTGGAAAGGGAGTATCAGCAGCTTGTACTGAGGGAAAATAATAACAGCAGCATATCCAATGATACGGATTATTATATCGTTGATTTGGAGTATGCAAACATCGAAAACGGCAGCCGATTTGATTTGCTTGCAGTAAAATGGGATTCCACTTCAGGCAGTCATAAAACCGCTGAGGATGTTAGGCTTGTGTTTATTGAGAAAAAATATGGGGATGGTGCACTGAACGGCAGTGCAGGCATATCCAAACATTTTGAAGACTTGTTCAGATTTCTTTCAGACCAGTCAAAGGTTGCCGATCTATACCAGGAAGTAGAAACGATACTGAACCAAAAGATTGAACTTGAGCTGATTCAAGGGATTAAGAAAACCATTAAAATTTCCAGGGGAAAACCTGAATTTCTTATTCTTATGGCGAATCATAAGCCGGTAAAGTCAGCTTTTAAAAGAGAATTGAAGATTGCTATGGAGATGCCGTATCATTCGGCATTAAAGGCCCTGGTGGACATAAAAATACCCCAGGCATCTTTTATGGGATATGGGTTGTATAAAGACAGAATGATAAATCTCGAGGAATTTGTAAATGAATATTAAAATTCATCGTGGGGAAAACCAGATAGGCGGAAACATTATTGAAATTGCATCCGAAACAACTAAAATTGTCCTGGATGCCGGGCTTGAATTAAACGGGAAACCAGGAGACCATTTTGATCTTCCTGGTTTATTCCAGTTTAAAGGTTATGATGCCATATTTCTGTCTCATTACCACAGCGATCACATTGGACTTGTCTATCAGATCCATCCGGACATACCGGTTTATATGGGGGAAAGCAGCTATAAAATTGTTTCGGCATCGGATAAGTACAAGGGAGTAAAAACTTTCCGTGTTGAGGGTTTTATGGGGCATAAACAGCCAATACAGATAGGGGATATGATTGTAACTCCTTTTCTTTGTGATCACTCCGCGTTTGACAGTTATATGATTCTTGTTGAGAGCGGTAATGAGAAGGTTTTATATACTGGGGATTTTAGATCAAACGGCCGCAAACCGGCTGACTGGCTAATGGAACAGCTGCCTGCAAAAATCGATATATTAATTAGCGAAGGAACAAGTCTTTCAAGGGTAAACCGCAAAAATATTACTGAAAAGGAACTGGAAGAAAAGGCGGTTGATTTATTCAAAAATGCTGAAGGACCTATTTTTGTGCTTCAATCATCCATGAATATTGATCGGATTGTTACCATGTACCGGGCAGGGAAAAGAGCCGGGAGGCTTATGCTCCAGGATTTATATCTTGCAGAAATAACAGGTTCCATAGGAATGAGTATACCTAATCCGACCGGATTTTCGGATGCGAAAGTTTTTATTACGAAATATTATCCACCATTTCATTTAAGATACAGGTTGTTCAGTAAATACGGAGCAAAAAAGATCAGTAAGACTCAAATATCAAAGACAAATTTTTTGATGTGTGTAAGGGCTTCTATGTTGAATTATATTGTTTCTTTAAGCAAGAAGATGTCATTTGAAGGAGGGATATTAGTATATTCCTTCTGGAGCGGTTATAAAGAGGAGCAAGGCATGAAAGC
The DNA here is from genome assembly GCA_016650135.1 of Peptostreptococcaceae bacterium. The sequence continues at coordinate 1,470 of JAENWH010000222.1, read as the reverse complement.
TTTCCTGGCCAAGTGCGAATCTTTGGGGCTGAAGGTAATTACGCTTCATACCAGCGGACATGCTGACCATGATACAATAAGGGCATTAATTGCACACACCAACCCGGATAGAATAATTCCGGTTCATACGGAAAATGCGGCATGGTTTGATGAATTTCAGCTAGGGCCTGGTGGCGCACTTTGAGCACGAATGGTAAACGGTGGCACGGATTGAGATGGAATAACTATTTGAAATAAACGATTGGAGGGTACGATGGTAGGAGCATTTTTTTACATTGACAGTAATCAACTGAATTACCATGGCTGGTTAACCAGTTTTACTACTGAAGAGGAAGCTGAATTGTACGGTGGTAAACTGACCGGCGATATAGGGCATGACAAGTTGTTTGATAATAAGTTCCGAAGTGTGGTACACGAGTTTGAATATTACGACTTCCCAAGAGGCCGCGTGGTTTATGACACGGTCGATAAAATTCATATTATATACACGGATAAATGCATTGCCGATAAGGTCGCAGAAATCGCTGCCCTTTATAAAATCGATAAATACATTACTTTAGGCGATGAACATTACGTGTGCAGTAAATGTATCGGGGATATTTGGGAGTGATAAAGAAAATCTGTGCTAATAATAGGACTTCCTTTATGCTATACCTGAAGAAGTAGAGTGAAGAAAGAAGGAGCGGATTGGCATGGATAATAATACAATGAAAAGATATGAATGCTTAAAAAGATGTGTAACAGATAGAAAAGAGGGATTCAATCAATTGATTGATTTTCTTGAAGAAAAAACAGACTGGTTGAATTCTCCTGCAAGCACCAAATACCATTTAAACAGGCAGGGCGGTTTATTGGAGCATTCCTGCAATGTGGCCGAAACACTTCTCAAGCTTAAAGCAATGCTTGCCCCGGATATTAGTGAAGAAAGTTGTGTAATATGTGGGCTTTTTCATGATTTGGGCAAGGCTGGAATGCCTGGAAACCCTCAATACTTAATAAATGAAAAATCATTAAAGCAGCAAACCAATGAATATTTTGTACAACACCCTTACGTGTTCAACAAGTCATTAACATATTTGAGTGTACCCGTTCGAAGTTTGTATTTGATATTACCATATTTAAAACTTGAAGAAGACGAAGTACAAGCTATTATGTACCATGATGGTCAGTACGTTGATGCAAATAAAGATGTCGCGGCTAAAGAGGAGAAACTCACACTGCTGCTCCAATACGCTGATAACTGGAGTGGTTTCGTTATAGAAAAGTAGGAGGATAGTATTAGATAGATCAAATATGGAGAGCTATTTAAATAATTAAAAGTTATTGTAGCGCGTGAAGCTATTTCGCGTGCAAATTGTAGAAAGGGTGGATAAGCTAATGGGAGATAAAGACAGCTCAAAAACAAGAGTAAGACCAATGATGAGACAATTGCAAAAATTTGATTACGAAACATTCATGAAAATATTAAAT
>JAENWH010000554.1 GCA_016650135.1 Peptostreptococcaceae bacterium | reverse complement strand
CAAAATCCTCCAATTCCTCAAAGAACTCTTCTTCTAAAGAACTGTCCCCGATTTCAGTAGGCTTCCCATTGATTACCGTCATTGAAACTGTCAGTTTGCTGAAATCTTTAGGATCTACTTCAAGCGGATTTGTTTTAAATACAGTAAAGTCTGCAAAACAACCACTTGTAATTTGACCAAGCCGACTTTCCAACCCTAGTTTTTCGGCAGCATGAATCGTATGAAAATCGATTAAATCCTCAATTTTGTCGAAGCTATCAAAGGTTGAGACCAAATCTGACGATTTCCAAATGGTAGGAATGGACTCAATAATTTGAAGATCTTGGAAATCAATTGGATTTTCAGAATCCTTGTTAATCAGATCAATATTTTCTGCATGAGCAACAACAACAGTATTTTTCCTGTATCCGGCGCTTCTCATTCTGCTAATTGCTTCAATAGACGAGATGAAGGCTTCCGGACCTATCACATCAAAGTGCATATCAAAGCCATTATCACCAGCTTCATTACACAGGTCTGTTAAAGTATCAAGTGAAATAGAAGATTCGCCAGATGAACTGTCTACAATCAGTTTAATCATATTAAAGTTAAAAATATCATCTAGCTCTGTGCAGATGGTTTTTCTTTGTGAAAGCCTTTGCATAACGGCTTTTGCTGACACATTAGAAATGACAAGCAGCGAACCAAAATACCTCTGTAGTAGGGTCCCCCATTGATACATGTCAACAAGACATTGCTGATATACTCCCTGTAGATAATCCGGGTCGCCACAGCTAAGAACCGAGGTGAAGCCGAGTGTTCTGTATTTTTCTGCCAGCGCCAGACTTTCCTTTTCTAAAATTAGATGATCAAAAGGTGCTAAAATATATAGTATATAAGGTAGGGTTATATTTGGGATCTTATCTTTTTCCGCATTTTCTTTCACTTTATCAATAGCCAGAGTATTAATCCAGACATAATTCCCACCGTTCGCCAGTAAAACAATAGGAACTGGAGAATCCAGCTGATCCAGATTTGCAGCAGCCTCCTCTAAGGTTTTGCCTTCAAGAAGACCAGGAGAAAATCCATAAGCGAAATAGGTTTCAGTTTCAGGGTTTAAAAGTATATATTTCGTCAACTCCGTTGTTATTTCTTCAAGAGAAGCTTGTTTATCCAGATATAGACTGCATTTTTTAAAAATCTCTAAAGCCGGATGGCCTGCTGGATCAATAAATCCAGGAAGCATGTATTCTCCCTCAAGATCCACAACAATTGTCGATTCATCCTCTAGTTCCATAATATTTTCATCATCACCAACAGCCAGTACCTTTCCGTTTTTACAGGCCACAGCCGTTGCCCATTCATTATTTGGGTCCTGAGTAAATATTTTGCCTCCAAAAAAAATGGAGTCCGCGCCAGTTTCTTTCTTTTTAAATAGTCCAAAAGCCATAATGCCCTCCTTATTTTACATAAACCTTGGGTAATCTTTGCCCAAAGGCGCAAACGATTTCATAATTTATAGTTCCTGTAGCTTCTGCGATATCGTCGGCAAGAATTGT
>JAENWH010000142.1 GCA_016650135.1 Peptostreptococcaceae bacterium | reverse complement strand
TCTGGTACGCAGAAAAGATTGAAACACTTCACAACATATAGCCTCTCTACCTACAGGGTCTCAGCTTTGATGTTGGGCCCCTATAATGGGATTCCACAGATATTGTTGCAAGCTTTAACCACTACTCGTCAAAAAAAGAGCTATGTAAAAATCCTATGTATGAAAAACGAGAAATTCAGATAAAAAGGGAGATTATAATGGATAAAATGCTAAAAAATCCGTACACTATTGCACTTTTTGTTGCACCAGCCTTCATACTCTTCCTATTAATTATCCCCTTGCCTGTAATTCAAACTGTTTACTACAGCTTCACAGAATGGAATGTAATTAGCGATCCAACTTTTGTTGGTCTTAAGAATTATATTCAACTCATTACTAAAGACCCCAATTTCCTTACAGCAGTTTCTAATACTTTTCTGTTTGCGATAGGCTCATTTTTATTACAGATTCCATTTGCCTTCTTTGTCGCAAATATATTGAACAGTTTGAAGAAAATGTCTGGACTTTTCAGAAGTATTTTTTTCTTTCCCTGCTTGCTGTCAGCTACGGCAGTAAGTCTATTATGGAGATTTATCTATCACCCTAATATTGGCCTATTAAATGCAGCACTCCATGCACTTTCTCTTGATAGGTTTATTACTTCTTGGTTATCGAATCCTTATACAGCTCTTGGTGCAGTAATAGTTGCAGTTTCATGGCAATGGTTTGGGTATCATATGGTAATATTTATGACAGGAATTTCTTCAATCCCCAAGGAATTGTTTGAAAGTGTAACACTTGAAGGAGCATCTTCTTGGCAAACTGTCCGTTATATCACCTATCCTTTGGTGAAACCATTTATCAAAGTGAGTACAATATTAATTACTGCTTCTTCCATCAAAGCGTTCGATAGCATTTACGTATTAACTGGAGGAGGTCCAAATAATGCTTCAACAGTTTTATCTCTTCAAATGTATAATCGTGCTTTTAGACAGATGAAGTATGGTTATGGTAGTACAATCTCAGTGCTACTTATGGTTACTACTATTGCTTTTATTTTAATTCTGCAAAAAGTAATGCATTCTGAGGAGGTGGTATATTGAATACTAATCTTAAATTCACATCGCAATATTTTGGGTTACGTATTAAGATAATTTTATTGTATACCTTTTTGATTGTCATTGGAGTAACGGTATTATATCCTCTGCTTTGGACTGTTTTTGGATCTATAAGAGATGAAAAACTGTTTGCACTTAATCCTTGGGGGTTTCCTGAACAAGTTGACCTGCGGGTTTACTGGGAAGTGCTCACTGAATATGGTCTTGCAAGAAATATGTTGAATAGTTTGGTTATGTCTAGTGTTGGGGTTGTCTTAATTATTTTACTTGCTCTGACTTCTTCGTATGCAATAGCAAGAATGAGATGGAAAATGGCTCCTTTTGTTTTGGCAGTTTTTATCTCAGGAATCACTATCCCAGTTCATTCAACTTTGATACCGCTGTATGTACTTCTTAGACCTTTGTCAAAAATTGATGAAAGATTAGCATTGATGCTGCCATACATAGTATTTGGGTTACCTACTGCTATTTTTATACTTACAAATTATATGAAATCAATTTCATTGTCACTTGAAGAGGCAGCCGTAATGGAAGGCTGTTCTTTGGTAAAATCATTTGCTCTCGTTATTGTGCCAATGACGACACCAGCAATAGCAACAGTAGCAATCTTTAGTTTTATGGGAATATGGAATGAACTGATGTTTGCTCTTGTTTTTCTTCAACGGCAAATTGTGATGACTCTTCCACTGGGAATTTTAAGATTTACTGGATTATACACAACCCAATGGCAACCTACTCTTGCTGCGATCGTTCTTGCAATGATACCAAGTTTAATACTCTATAGCATATTACAAGAGAAAATTATTGGTGGAATGACTGCAGGTTCTATAAAAGGATAATTAATTTATGAATACTACTCCCTTTGATCTAACAACGCTCCCATGGAAGTTATATGGTACGATGCCTTACGCTTGGAGAAATGCTGTTTCTATTGAATTAGGGTTAAGATTTCAACCCGAAATAGGCCCTATCCCTGTGAAAGTTCCAGGTTCTGTACAACAAGCACTTATTGATGCAGAAATTGCCCCAGATTGGCGTTATGATCTTAATTCACGCGATCTTGAGTGGGTAGAACACAGGCACTGGGTATATCACTGTGAGATTCCGGGAGATTTAATTACAGAAGATAATTACACAATTTCTTTTTCTGGACTAGATTATGCTGGTTGGATCTATTTTAATTCAACTTTAATTGGTTCTTTCTCAAATAGTTTTATCCCGCATTCGTTTGGGATTACCAAGAATATATTTGAAGAGAATAATTCCCTTCAAATTATTTTCAAAGAACCACCTCGGTGGCTGGGACAATTAGGCTATACCTCAAAAATTGTAGACTGGAAACCTCGTTTCTACTACACATGGGATTGGACTGCTCGTGTCGTACAAACGGCAATTAGTGGTTCGATATTTCTTATCAATAAAGAAATTCCTTCTCTCGAAATCAAAAAACTTCATACCACTTTTAAACACTTGTCACAAAAGGGAAAAATTAATTTACATTGTATAATTAAACAACCAGAACAGTTGTCCAAATATCATTATGAAGTGGAGTTAACTTTGACTGATGGAGAAAATAATGTAATAGTAAAATCTAAAAAAGAATTTTGTGATTGCCCTGAGGTCTTTATGTCCTTATGTGATTTAGATGTTAAGGGTTGGTTCCCTAATTTGTATGGAGAACAACCTAGATATACTTTAATCATTAAACTAACTTCAAGTGAAGGTGAGATTTTTACTCAAGAAGAGAGGATGATTGGTTTCAAAGAGGTTGCCTGGCTTCCTTGCAAGGGCGCTCCATCAGGAGCTACGCCCTGGATTTGTCAAGTAAATGATATACAAGTATTTCTGCAGGGTATTAACTGGACTCCAGTTTCTCCAACTTTCAGTGACGTTCCTTTTTGTGAAGTAAAAAAACGTTTGCTACTCTACAAAGAGATGGGAGTGAACCTTCTTAGAGTTTGGGGTGGAGCGGTACTCGAATCTGAAAAGTTTTATGATGAATGTACTCGTCTTGGCTTAATGGTATGGCAGGAACTTCCTCTCTCATCTTCTGGAATAGACAATTGGCCACCAGAAGACAAGGAAGTCATTGAGGGAATTGCTACAATTGCAAAAAGTTATATAAAATTACGATCTCACCATGTCTCTCTTCTAATGTATAGTGGTGGAAATGAACTTCAAGGGGGTCTGGATGGAACCAAGAAGGGAACGGGCAAACCTGTAGACTTCACACACCCTATGATGAAAGAACTGAAAGTTATTTTTGATAATCTTGATTCAAACAGGCGTTTTATTCCTACATCTCCCTTTGGCCCCCGTTTTAATGCTGACCAAGAAGATTATAATAAGGGTCTTCATTGGTCGGTACATGGTCCTTGGAATGTTGATACTGTTCTAGACCAAAGATGGACCGAATATTGGCAACAAGATGATTCTCTCCTTAGAGCAGAAACTGGATGTCCGGGGGCGATGAACCTTGAAGTCTTGAAATCATATGTTCCCTCCATGTCAACGTATCCTGTAGAACAATCAAATCCAGTTTGGGGGCGAACTTCATGGTGGATTGAATCTCATATTTTTGAGAAGGAGAAAGGACATCTTCCATCTACGGCAGAAGAGTATGTTGCATGGAGTCAAGAAAGACAAAGTAGAGCATTAGAAATAGCCGCTAGAATCACAAAAAATCGTTTTCCTTCAACTGGAGGTATTATAATTTGGATGGGACATGATTCGTATCCTTGCGCAGCTAATACATCAATAATTGATATAGATGGGAATCCAAAACCAGCATTTTATGCTCTTAAAAAGGTTTTTAGAGCATAAAAAAAAGGGTAGTAAGATGAATGAAATTTCGTACGTAAAACGGTTGAAAACCTTAGGGTATTGGGAAAATAGAATTGCTAAACAAATTGAATTTGCAGAATTCCTTTGTACCATCACTCCTTCTCTTCCAATTAAGACCCTTAATGAAGTAGTCCATTTAGTTGTTTTCTCGCATAAAAAGGAAGGGAGCATTACACGTGATTGTGCGATGAAAGCAGAAAGAGAGTTGTCGTGTTTTGTAGATGAAGCAAAGAGTTTTACAGTGGATTGTATTGGTCATGCACATATAGATATGAATTGGATGTGGGGGATTAACGAAACAGTCTCTATCGTCTTAGATACGTTTAGAACTATGTTACGTCTCATGGAGGAATATCCAGAATTTACTTATGCTCAATCCCAAGCTTCAACCTATTATATTGTTGAAAAGTTTGAACCAGAAATGATTGAGGAAATAAGAAAAAGAGTACACGAAGGCAGATGGGAGGTTACAGCTTCTTCATGGACTGAGTTTGATAAGAATATGGCTTCCGGCGAAAGTCAACTTCGCCAATATAGCTTCGCTTCTGAATATATGTGCAATTTACTAAAAATTGATCCAGAGATGCTATCCGTTGGCTTTGAACCAGATACCTTTGGGCACAATGAGAGACTACCTGATATTTTGAATATTTCTGGTATCAAGTATTATTATCATTGTAGGGGAAAGGTCGATCATAATCTTTATAGATGGAAAGGACCTCAAGGTGGACAGGTGATTGTTTTTCGTGAGCCTACTTGGTATTTAGGCCCTTCGGTTACTCCATTGTATGATGCATCCAAAGGGACACTCAATACACTTGAAATGGATATGACTCATGAAATTTCCCAGATGTATTATAACTATGGTATACGAAGAACACTTCAAGTCTATGGTGTTGGAGACCATGGTGGAGGTCCTACACGAATTGATATTGAAGGATTAAAAGATCTTGCAACTTGGACATGTTATCCAAAAGTGATTTTTTCGACAATTAAGGATTTTTTTGAAGCAGTGAGTGAGCACTTAACTGATTTACCCTTGGTTACTGGTGAGATCAATTCAATATTTCCTGGATGTTATACTTCTCAGTCGGAAATTAAAAGAGGAAATCATGAATCTGAAAAAATGCTCTACGAAGCGGAACTATTCTCATCTGTAGAAGAGCTTTATCAGTTGGGTTTTCAAAAATATGTACACAAGAACCCGCTTGAAAAAGCTTGGCAAGACCTCTTTTTCAACCAATTCCATGATATCCTTCCAGGTTCATGTACTCAAAATTCAAAAGCTTATTCACTTGGGTTATACCAATCAATTGCTACTGAGGCAAATACTATCCGTACCCATGGAATACGAGCTATTGCTCAAGCAATCGATACGAGTGATATTGTAATAAATAGAGAGAAAAGTTCGCGAGCCATTGGAGCTGGTGTTGGATATCAAATCAATGAATTCAAAATATCTCCAATCGGAAGTATTGAAGGACCGAAACGAATTGTTACATTGTTTAATGCTAGCGGTTCCTCCCGTAATGAGATTGCTGAGGTTGTTTTATGGGATTGGGAGAATACAACAAATGATATTGCCTGTTGTGATGAAAAGGGGAATATACTTCAGACAGTGACTAAGCCCAATCAAATGACTTATTGGCAGCACAGTGCATCGTTCGTATATATTCCAGTGAAGGTTCCCCCTTATGGTCATTCTTCATATGTGTTTTATCCTGGAAAGAAGGAACTAAATCCTGTTGATGTATTCTCAGAGA
>JAENWH010000466.1 GCA_016650135.1 Peptostreptococcaceae bacterium | reverse complement strand
CCAATCTCTTCCATTTTGATTCTGTTCTTTTTCTCGAATTATCCAAATGCTGATTTGTCAATTTTATTGCCTCTTTTGCATTTCTTTTCCTCATAGCGCCAAGAATTGCCTTATGTTCATTCAGAATTCCCACCAGGTAATCCGTTTCATAAACCGTGGTTCTTCTGGCCTGTTGCACATAATCCTGATAAGACCTTAGTATTTGAGCCATAAATCTGCTTTCCAAAGCTTTATATATGGTTTCATGAAAAGCTTTATTTGCTTCCATGATTTTTTCAAAATTTTTCTTTACCGTGTAAAACTCCATAAGTTCAACAATTTCTTCCAGCTTAGAAATATCCTCTTCAGAAATTCTTTCTACTGCCCATTCTATTGCCAAGGCTTCCAAAGCTTTCCGCACCTCATAAATGTCCTGTATATCGCGTTTTGTAAAACCCTTTGCGAAAGATCCCCTGTTCGGTATGTTTTCAACCAGCCCTTCATTTTCCAGTTTTTTAAAAGCTTGTCTTATGGGTGTTCTGCTGACTCTCAATTCATTTGCCAGTGGTGCTTCGATTATTTTTTCTCCAATGGAATATCTGCCGTTCAGAATTCTTTCCCTGATTATGTCAGCAATTTCATCCGTTAATGAGGTGTCTTGCGAAAACCTGTCAATTGTCATCATTATCCTCCAATGGTTAAAGTAAATGGTTTTCTATTACCTGCACCTGCGCATCAAAATCTTCTATTTGCAGATAATATTCTGCGGAATCAAAAAGCGCCTTCATCGGGCATAATCCGATTAACTCAGTTCCAATTACCGTAAGTCCGTAACGGGCAGCTTCCACTTTTGTAAGTTCCACAACTCTGTATAACGGCGTTCGATTAAAATCAGTCATATTAATTGAAACCTGCGCTATATTTCTATCTTCCAGCAATACACCCATAGCCTTTACATTGTCTAATCCGCCACCGGCTTTTCTGATTATTTTTGCAATTTTATTTGCAATCTCAACGTCGGAGGTGTTTAAATTAATATTAAATGCAACAAGAGGCGGTCTGGCGCCAACTGCTACAACTCCTCCTGTCGGATGAATTCTTTGTCCACCAAAATCAGGAACCCAAAGCGGATCTTTAACTTTTTCTGCCATTCCTTCAAACTGCCCTTTGCGAACTGCTGCCAGGTTTTCCCTATGGGATGCGTTTGCCGACTGTTCATATAAGAAAACCGGAAGATCTGCTTCTTTTGCAATTCTTTCGCCTACTCTTTTCGAAAGAGCAACGCATTCTTCCACAGTAGTTTCTTTTATTGGAATAAACGGGATAACATCTACACATCCCATTCGCGGATGCTCTCCAATGTGCTTTGTCAGGTCAATCAGTTCCACAGCCTTCTTTGCCAGCTTCACACTTGCTTCTTCAACAGCTTCCGGGCTACCCATATAGGTGATCACAGTTCTGTTGTGATTTGGATCTGAAGAATACTGTAATAAAGTACAGCCTGCCGTCGTTCTGATTTGATCGACGCATGATTCAATGATCTGCTTGTTTTTGCCCTCACTAATATTAGGTACGCTTTCAATTATCTTCGCCATTTTAATTCTCCTCCTGCCCCGTTAAACCAATCAGGACCTTTTCCATCAGTTCTTCTGCCTGTGTTACTATATCATTTCCCTTTTGCTCAAAGAAAATCTTTTTCTCAGGATTTTTAATCCCCGAAAGATTAATCATTACATTCAACCAGGCGCCTTTGACCGCTGCCATCAAGTTGACAGCGCCAACTCCTAAGTCACTGGCTGCATTAATATTTGTCTTGCCGACCAAGGTTTCAACCGTCTGTAATCCTTCTAAAGAAAGTTCCATCGTTTTGAAAGGCACTTCAGTTGCGGCCAGCATTGCTTCTCCTATTGCCTTTGATCGAGCCAGCTTGTCCTCTTCTGTTTCCTTTGGCAGTTTAAAAGCCGCAGATACCAGATTAAAAGCCTCTGTATCCTTATCTACTGCCTCTGTCAGCTCT
>JAENWH010000043.1 GCA_016650135.1 Peptostreptococcaceae bacterium | reverse complement strand
GAGTAATTAACCTATAGAGTGTAATAGTGTAAAGAAAAGGTTAGTCTTATTTATTCCTGAGTAGAATGTGAAGAATTTTAGCTATTAATTATACTGATTTCCAGATAATATTGAGGAGTATGCCTAACTGCAAGGATATATTTAACCTTATTGTTTAAAATTCAAAAAGTAAAGGGTAGATTTATATCTGGATAATGTAATTGCATGATTTTGATAACCTAAAGTTATTAGAATTATTGAAGGAATACCTAACAAAACGGAAAAGGTTATGTGAACTATACGAGAAACCTGATGGAACAGTATAACTTCATTGTAAAAATAGCATTGATTCATCAAGTTTAAAAGGGAGTTAACCTTTTAAATTCAAATAGATGTGGCATACACCTAACAAAAGATGAAAGGTTAGGTGATTTATGCGTAAAATCAGATGAAGTAGTATAACTTCTTCTAATAAATAGTGTTGCTACACCAAGACGAGAAAACAGTTAAACTTTTACAAGCAAATTGGAGCAGAATATGCCTATCTTAAGCTGGAACTTCGAAAGCCTCCCTAGATTGGGAGGCTTTCGGTTGATTTCTGTCGGTTAAATTCTGTCGGTTGATTTCTGTCGGTTAAATTCTGTCGGTTATATTCCATCGACTATATTTTATTTGTATTTTAAGCCCATCAGTTCATCTGTAAAGATTCGTGCATCCATAAGTTTTGGTGCAATATTCATTATTGGTACAAAGTCCATTAAATCAAGGATATCCTTTTGAAGATCGACACCAGGAGCTATTTCAATAAGATGAACACCGTCTTTTCTTAACTCGAATACGGCTCTTTCGGTGATGTACATTACCGGCTGACCAATTTTTGCAGCGTAAGTGCCGCTAAAAGTAACCTGTTCCACCTTGTTTAAAAACTTCTTTTCAGCACCTTCTTTAAGTATTTTAAGCTGCCCATCTTTGATGTCAGCTTTAAATCCCCCAGCTGTAAACGTTCCGCAATAGAAAACTCTTTTTGCATTTTGAGTGATATTGATAAATCCGCCGCAGCCAGCTATTCTTGGACCGAACTTGCTTACGTTAATATTACCTTCTTTATCTGCCTGAGCAAGACCCAGGAAGGCAAAATCTGCACCTCCACCGTCATAAAAGTCAAACTGCTCATGATGGGAAAGAATGCATTCCGGGTTGACTGATGCGCCAAACTGGACCCCTCCACAAGGCACTCCACCGATGGGGCCGGCCTCTACCGTAAGGGTCATCCAATCAAGAATGCCTTCTTCATTTGCAACTGCAGAAACATATTCAGGTATTCCTATTCCAAGATTTACAACGGTATCCATAGAAAGCTCCATGGCAGCTCTTCGCCCTATAACTTTCTTAGGATTTAGTGGCGGGATTGGAATGCCGCCAACTGGAACCGCAAGCTCTCCACAGACAGAAGGGTCAAAATCAAAACCAAAGGACTGCTGGTGATCTATCGGATCTTCTGTTATCACAAGAGCGTCCACATATATTTTAGGGAGTCTTACCAGTCTGGGATCAAGGGTTCCGGCCTTTACTATTTTTTCGACCTGTACAATGACAATACCATCACTGTTTTTAACAGCTTGTGCAATAGCAGTGGTTTCCCCAGGCCCAATTTCATTTTGCATTGTTACATTTCCAAGTTCATCCGCATAAGACCCTCTAATGAAAGCCACATTGATAGGGAAGGATTTGTACAGCAGTTTTTCTTCTCCTAAAATCTCAATAAGTTCGACAATATTTTCAGTAGTAACTGAATTTAACTTGCCGCCTTCCAGCCTTGGGTCTACGAAGGTGTTCAGACCGACATGTGTAATGGTGCCGATTTTGTGAGCGGCTATATCTCTACAGAGCTGAGATAATGTTCCTTGAGGAAGATTGTAACCTTCCAGTTCATTATTTAAAATCATTTTACCAATTGCAGGAGCGGTGTTGTAATGCCCGGCAATCATTCTCTTCAGCATTCCCTTATGGGCGAAATGTTCTGCACCCCGACCATCTCTATTGCCTTGTGAACCAGGGAAAAAATAAGTAAGGTTGTTTGGTTCCCCGGTTTCGAGAAATCTTTTTTCCAAAGCCTTCGTCAAAGCCTCAGGGCAACCACTTCCAACAAAGCCGCTTGTTGCAATGGTATCACAGTTTTTTACCAACGATGAGGCTTCTTCAGCCGTTATAATTTTTTTAGTACGCATATTTTAACTCCATCAATTTTACTGTAACAATTATTTATTTTCAAATTTAGCAGGTCTTTTTTCAAGGAAAGCGTTCATGCCTTCTTTTCTGTCTTCGGAACAGAAAGGCGCAGTACAAGCTTCACCTTCAAGAGCAATTCCGGTTTTTACATCAAGCATAATGCCTTGGTTGACAGCAATCTTTAGGGTCTTTATAGCAATAGGTGCATTAGCCATAATAGTATTTGCAATTGCTTCGCAGGTGGAAATAAGGTCCTCCGCAGAAACAACCTTTTCTACAAGACCTATTCTCAAAGCTTCTTCTGCTCCAATGATTTCGGCAGTCATCATCAAATATTTACCCATGCCTTTCCCTACTAATCTAGGAAGTCTTTGAGTTCCCCCGAATCCTGGAATTATTCCAAGATTAACTTCAGGCTGACCAAATTTTGCATTGACTGATGCAATTCTAATGTCGCAAGCCATTGCAAGTTCACATCCACCACCCAATGCAAAACCGTTTATGGCCCCTATGACGGGTTTGCTGATTTCTTCGATATAGTTCATTACTAAAGCACCTTTTTTCATCAAGGTTTGGCCATCAATGCCTGAAAGAACCACCATCTGAGAGATGTCGGCACCGGCAACAAAAGCTCTGCCTTCACCAGTCAATATAACCGCTTTTACAGCAGGGTCCTTATCAGCAGTTGTGAAAGCTTCGAAAAGTTCGTCTAAAACCTCTTCGCTTAAAGCGTTTAGCGCTTTTGGCCTGTTAACAGTAATGGTCGCGATATTGTTTTTTACCTCATACTTTAAATTCTGAAACATAATTAACTTCCTTTCTTAATGCGTAACGGATAAATCTTATCTAAATTAAACTATACTAGTTCTTATTGCCTATTGCAATCAGTTTTATACTCTAAATACTACCACTTTGATAATCATTTATCAAGCGATAATAGTAATTTGTTGGTATTTTAGGTAGGAATATGCTGCATTAGGTATAATGTATTGTGTATACATGAAGATTATGTTAAATATTTATCAAAATCTATTGAAATAGCAAATTTAATATATTATAATGATATTAAAAATATAACAAAATTATTACTAACTGGAGGTTTATAATGGCAAACTTATTCTCAATACCACAAGTTATTATTTCTGGTGAAAAGGCACTGCAGATGAGCGGTCAACACCTTAAGAGCTATGGAAACAGAGCACTAATTGTCACAGATGATATGATGGTGAAACTGGGCAATGTAAAAAAATTAACAGATACATTGGATGAAATTAAAGTTTCATATGTAATTTTTTCAGCTATAAATTGTGAACCAACACATTCAATGGTTGATGACGGCGTGAAAATATACAAAAAGGAAAAATGCGAATTTCTCATAGGGATTGGCGGCGGAAGCCCAATGGATTCAATGAAAGCAATAGGAACGGTTGTATCAAATGGAGGAAGTATCTGTGATTATGTCGGTAAATTAATAGAACATGCATTACCGCCGCTTGTTGCAATACCAACCACAGCAGGAACAGGCTCGGAGGCAACTAAGATATCAATTATTACAAACACAAATACGGATGTAAAAATGCTTCTGAATGATTCGAAGCTTATTGCAAATCTGGCAATTGTTGACCCGGTATTTACCCTTACAGTTCCTCCGGCAGTTACGGCAGCAACAGGGGTTGATGCACTTACTCATGCGATAGAGGCTTATACATCTTTAAAAGCGTTTTCTATGAGTGACATTTACGCGATTTCTGCTGTAAAAAGAATTTTTGACAATCTATATGAAGTATATGCAAATGGATCCAATGTTCAGGCAAGAAGAGAAATGGCAATCGCGGCACTTGAAGCCGGAATAGCTTTCAGTAATGCGTCAGTTACGGTTGTTCATGGTATGAGCCGCCCAATTGGTGCTATGTTTCATGTTCCACATGGCCTTTCAAATGCAATGCTTCTAAAAGTATGTCTGCCATATATTAAACCAGGCGCAACCGCAAGATTAAATAATCTCGCAAAAGAAATAGGCGTTTTCAGACAAGGAATGACTCCGGATGAAGGTGCGGATGCTTTTGTTGTGGCAACAATGGCATTACTTAGAACATTGAACATTCCATCACCGGCAGAATTTGGGATCAGCAGAGAAGACTTTTTCAATGTGATTCCTAAAATGGCTGAAGATGCATTGGCTAGTGGAAGCCCTGGGAATACTAGACGAGTTCCAAATGAAGAAGAAATTGAAGAACTATATAAGAAACTTTGGTATTAAACGCTAATTTGCATACATAATACATGCTACTAACAGGTTGCTGTGAGCAATATTTTATTGACTAGACCAGGTGAATCATATAATCTATTAACATGGGTCTTCCTTGTGAAGACCACTTGGATATTAAATTTAGAGAAGATAAAAAACAGGAGGAAAAACAAAAATGGATTTCAAGTTAAACAAAACACATTTATTACAGCAAGAAATGTTTCGTAGATTTGCAGAAAACGAAGTTAAACCACTTGCAGAAGAAATGGATGAAACTGAAGTATACAACATGGAGCTTCTTGCAAAGATGCACAAGGTTGGATTAATGGGGATCCCTTACTCAAAGGAATACGGCGGAGTAGGCGGTGACTATTTAGGGTATGCACTTGCGATGGAAGAAATTTCAAAGCATGACGGAAGTTCTGGAATAACGATTTCAGTACATACTTCCCTGGCATGTTCATGTGTTGACGGATTTGCTACTGAAGAACAGAAGCAAATGTGGCTTAGACCAATGGTAGATGGTTCAAAGACAGGCTGTTTCGGATTGACTGAACCAAATGCAGGAACAGATGCTGCAGGTCAGCAAACGAAGGCATTACTTGACGGAGACCATTACATTATTAATGGTACTAAAATATTTACAACGAATTCGGGTTTCGCAGACACTTTTGTCATGTTTGCAATGACTGACAAGTCAGTAGGTACTAAGGGAATATCATGTTTTGTAATTGACAGAAATACACCAGGGCTGGTAGTTGGTCCAAATATTAAACGAATGGGAATCAGAGCGGCATCTAACTGTGAGGTTAGTTATCAGAATGTAAGAATACCTGTAACCCAAAGAATTGGAAAAGAAGGCGAAGGCTTTAAAATAGCTATGAAAGCACTTGATGGTGGAAGAATTGGTATCGCGGCTCAGTCTGTTGGTATTGCACAAGGTGCACTTAATGAAGCCATAAAATATGTCAAAGAAAGAAAACAGTTTGGAAAAAGAATTTCTTCTTTCCAGAATACCCAGTTCAAAATTGCTGAGCTTCAGACGCACATTGATGCAGCTAGATTAATGACTTGGAGAGCGGCTGTTTCAAAAGACAATCATGAAAATTTTGGAAAGAATGCAGCAATGGCTAAGTTGTTTGCATCAGTGATGGTAAATGACGTATGCAGAGATGCAGTTCAGTTAATGGGTGGATATGGATACTGTAGAGAATACCCTGTAGAAAGAGCGCTTAGAGACGCAAAAATTACTGAAATCTATGAGGGTACATCAGAGGCCATGAAGATGGTAATCGCAGGATCGATGAAAATATTCTAAATTTAAGCTTTGAAAGGAGTAATAACAATGAAAATCGTTGTATGTATAAAGCAAGTACCAGATACTAATGAAGTAAAATTGGATCCGGTTACAAATACACTAATTAGAGACGGTGTGCCTAGTATCATCAACCATGACGATAAGTCAGGGATTGAAGCGGCACTGGTATTAAAAGAAAAATTCGGCGGAACGGTTACAGTAGTATGTATGGGTCCTCCGCAGGCAGATTTAGCATTGAGAGAAGCACTGGCAATGGGTTGCGATGAGGCTTATTTGGTATCAGCCAGAGAATTTGGCGGTTCTGATACATGGGCAACGGCATCTATTATATCAGCGGCATTGAAGAAAATTGGATACGATTTGATTATCACCGGTCGTCAGGCAATTGATGGAGATACCGCGCAGGTAGGACCTCAGATTGCTGAAACACTTGGAATACCTCAGGTTTCCTATGCCGAAGAAATTTATGATATAGAAGATGGCAATAAGATTATCGTGAAGAGGCAATTTGAAGACAGATATCATATTATTGAAGTGAAAATGCCTTGCCTTTTGACTGCACTGGCAGAACTGGCTGAACCTAGATACATGCATGCCGGCGGCATTATTGATGCTTACGAAAAGGAAGTCAAAGCGTTAGGTTATGAAGATTTAAAAGATTTGCTAGTGCTTGAGCACATCGGATTAAAGGGATCACCTACTAATGTATTTAAATCATTTACAAAGCAGGCGAAGGGGACAGGAACACTTTATAAGGAATTAAGCCCAGATGAAGCTGTTGAAATAATTATGGCTAAGCTTGAAGAAAGACACATTATTTAGTAGAGAGAAGGAGGAACCTTTAAATGAGTAAAGATATTTATGTACTTGCAGAGCAAAGAGATGGCGAAATAGCCAAAGTAGCTTTTGAACTTATTGGAGAAGCTACAAAGCTTGCTGCAGATTTAGAACAAAAAGTAGTTGGAATCCTTATTGGAGACCAAATTAAAGATAAAGCCCAAAGCCTGATTGAAGCAGGCGCAGATTCAGTAATAGTTATTGAAGATAAAATGCTTGCAGAATATGTAACAGAACCTTATACAAAAGCAATCACGGCGGTTATCAAGGAATGTGATCCTGAAATAATTCTTTTCGGCGCTACCTCAATAGGTAGAGATCTTGCACCAAGAGTGGCTTCGAGAGTTCATACTGGACTTACAGCTGACTGTACAAAGCTTGATATTGATGTTTGGAAGGCAACACCTGAGGACGCAGGGCAGAAACTGTTGTTTATGACTCGACCGGCTTTCGGCGGCAACATCATGGCGACAATACTATGTAAGCATTACAGACCTCAAATGGCAACTGTAAGACCTGGTGTTATGAGAAAATTACCTGCAGACCATAGCAGAACAGGTGAGATTAAAGAATTAAAGGTGAACTTTGTGCCAGCTGACATGAATGTTATCATCAGAGAAGTTGTAAAAGAAAAGCATAAAAAGGTTGATATTACAGAGGCTAAGCGACTGGTTTCAGGCGGACGTGGAATTGGTTCCCCTGAATTCTATACAACTCTTCAGGAAGTGGCAGACATGATCGGTGGAGAAATTTCATCTTCAAGAGCAAATGTTGATGCTGGATGGATTGAAAGAGAAAGACAGGTTGGACAAACCGGCAAGACAGTAAGACCAGAGCTTTATATGGCATGCGGAATTTCTGGAGCAATCCAGCACGTTGCAGGCATGGAAGGTTCAGACTGTGTTATCGCAATCAATAAGAACGATACAGCAGCAATATTTGATGTATCAGACTTAGGGATAGTGGGAGATGTTAAGGTAATCATACCTAAACTGGTTGAGGCTTTAAAGAAATACAAAACAAGCCAACTATAAGCATCCGATACTGGGCTTGGGCTTGCCCAAACCCGTTGCAAACACTCATTATCAAAAAAAGTTATACACAGGGACTCTGTGTATAACTTTTTTTGATGTTCTGAGATTGTTGCAACAGCTTGGGTGCAGCAGTATTGACATAGAAGAATCGTTTAAGCGGAATTGCAGCAGCAGAGACTTCGAGATATAACCAACAAAAAAATGATGGAATTAAGATTTCTCCTAACACCACCACATTTATTATACAACCACATTTATTATACAACTCTTAACTTCAAATTTTTTGATACAAAGATTTGGATTAGATAATCCCGAATCCGCTAAGCATGATTAACAGGATAGCAATTGGTGCTATGAATTTAACCATTATCATATAGGCTCCTTTTAACTTAAAGGAGAATTTACCTTGGGAAGAAGCTTCGTCGGAAGCCTTGTCAATTCCCCAAACCCATCCAACAAGAATGCAGAACAATAATGAGCCAAGAGGCATCAATAACTTGTCCGTCATGAATTCCATCATGTCGCCTAATACTGGGTAGGTAACGCCACTTGCATCAAACCAGATACCCTTAAGATTCATGTTTGCCTGAGAAAGAGTATACAGGATACCAATTGAAAACATGATGGCTGATAACCCGATTGCTGCTTTCGTACGACCTATCTTTAATTCTTCAGTTACATAGGCAACAGTTCCTTCTAATATGGAAATTGCAGAAGTTAATGCGGCAAATAACAAAAGAATATAGAATAATGCTCCAAAAACTGTACCAAAAGGCATGGTTTGGAAAGCACTAGCAAGTGAGATGAATGCAAAACCGGCATTGCCGCCATTAACGATATCAATTCCTGCAGCAAAAGCAATAGGAATCATTGCAAAGCCAGCAAGCAAGGCAACTAACGTATCTAAGGAACATATTAAAAAGGTATTCTTAACAAGATTTTCTTGTTTGCTTAAATATGAACCGTATGTAGCCATAACGCCCATACCAAGTGATAACGAGAAGAACGCCTGACCCATAGCTGCTAAAACTGTACCACCTGTGACTTTGCTGAAATCAGGGTAAAGAAGATATTTCAGGCCTTCAGCTCCATCTGGAATTGTTATGCCTCTAATGCACAGTAAAATTAAAAGAACGAATAAAGCCGGCATCATAAACTTATTAAGTTTTTCAATACCACCTGCAACACCTTTGATTACAACAAAGGCAGTGATGCCAATAAATATGAATGGATAAATAAGTGCTCCTTGAATTGGGAACGAAGTGCCCATCCCTAGAATATCAACCAGGAAAAAGTTTGCAGGGTCCGCATAAACACTTGTTCCGCCTGTTAAATAGGCAACGACGTATTTTAGAACCCATCCACCAACGTGCGAGTAATAGGAAAGAATAATGAATCCAGTCAATATCCCCATACCACCAATAAATGACCATCTTTTGTCAATCGCTCGAACGGCGCCAACGCAGTTCTTTTGAGCATTACGCCCAACAACGAATTCCGTAAGCATTACAGTTACACCAAGGGTGAACACTATAATCAGATAGATTATAATAAAAGCTCCTCCACCATTGCCAAAAGCCAGTCTTGGGAATTTCCAGATGTTTCCAAGACCTACTGCAGATCCTGCGGCAGCCAATATGAATCCAATATTAGTTGCCCATGCTCCTCTTTGCTCCATTTAATAACCTCCTTTTAAATATAAAAAATAAAAATAAATAAATACGGATTTGTCTTAATCTATGCTAAAATTACACAAAATAATCATACTTCTAACATATATAGACATATATAGTTTACTGAAAAAGGCTAAAACTGTCAAGTGAAAAGTTGTTTATTATTGCAAATTTTCTGAATACTTCCTTTTTGGCAAATATTAACGCGTACATATAAATTTCTAATTGTAAATTGTTTGAAAAAATCGTATAATAGTGTGGTAGTTGTATTGACTTTGTATGTATAAAAAGGAAGTGAAAATGCACGAATATCCAATCACTCAGCAGATTATTAAAATTGCTGAGAAGCATTGTCTGGAGGCTGGCAACAAAAGGGTCACAAAAGTAAGTTTAGTTGTAGGAGAATACTCGGGTTTTGTAGGTGATTCAATTCAAATGTATTTCGATGTCATAACAAAAGGTACACTTTGCGAAGGGTCAAAAATAGAAATGGAATATATCAAACCAAAACTTAAATGCCCAGAATGCGGGGAATTGTTTACAAAAATTCCCATG
>JAENWH010000100.1 GCA_016650135.1 Peptostreptococcaceae bacterium | reverse complement strand
CGTGCCAAGTCGTCATCCGGAACTAAACGTCTTTCTTCAGAAAGTACAAATGTTTCGGTTTTTCCCCTCTGGATAACTATCTGTTGCTTTTTAGCCAGGTCGAGATATTTTTTCATGTTGTTACGTAATTCCGTAGAACTGGATAATCCGGACGAAGAACCAATATCACCGAAATATCAAATCTTATCCAAGGGAAACATTTACCTTGTACTTGATAACACCAATGTTTGTTTTTGAATCTTATTCAGACCACTACAGTTTCGGCCGCATCATCATCGCCGTCGTACTTGGTCCAAGTGAAGATATGGCGATTAAGCTTTTTATATATTGGCAGGTATAAGATGACAATGAACATAATAACACCAGCAATACAGATTAAGCCCAACAATTCTTTTGTTGCTGCCAGTGTTGCCTGGGTTTTAAACAATTTATAAGCAGACATTGCATCGCTGCTAGATACATGGGCATTGCGCAAATGAGATATAAACAAAGCATCGTTGCTATCTGTCCACGAAGCCAAGCGAACCATTAGCTGTGTGGGCCGATAATACATCCAATTCGCATAAAGACTACCAAAGACCACGGAGGTTAGAAAACTACGAATAAAAATGAAAATAAGAATAATAGTCCTATAATGCTCTTTCAAACTCATGGCTAAGTATAAGCTTACGGTTATGTATGAAATAATGATGCCCATTGCCCGGAGCACCAAAGGTCCAAACATCATTAAGGCAGATGTTTGTTGGTCGATGATTGAATAAAACCAAAAGGCGGCACTCAAATAACAAAGGATGACCAAAATGAGCATATTCTTGAAGTTATCAAATTTTCGATAATAAAGAAAGCAAATAAGTGCACCCAAAATATATCCATAAATCGGATAAGTATTCACGTGAGCACGCTCGATGGGATTATTGTGAAATGCAATGTTCATCCAAGCACTAAGCGGCGTGCTCATAGCATAAAAAATGCCAAAAAAGAAAATGATAATCAGTCCAACACGGGCATTGCGCTCTTTCAGGATAGTAAAGTTCAGCAATCTTAATTTGGGATGCAAAATGAAGTGTTGAAATGATAGTGCGAATAAACAAAATGCCAAGGTTATGAGAGCAATGATTATGCGTTGCGAGTTAAACCAAGCAAGCGCTTTCCCATAGGTTAACACATATACAAAAGAAAGCATCCAACCAGCCATCATTAGAAAGCCAAACCAATCGAATTTCCACAAAGGGATTCGTCGACGGATTGCCTTATAGGGAACGAGCAGGATGACAATAATGAGGATGAGAAATAGCAAAATGTTGGCAATATTTAACGATTCATGCCACCCAAAGCGATCGGCAAGAAGGGCTTGCAAGTAATTTGAAAGAGGGCTTGTTGCAAAACTGATGGGGTAATATACTGCGTACAATTGGAAACGCTGTCCATTGGGCATCAATATTGGCATCAGATTTATCACAATCATCATGGAGCCCAACAGCCGGACACAACCGATAAGGAAGCTCATGGAGACTATGATTGCAGGGCTATCGGTTTCTGATAAAATATAATTGAAACAGATTAGAAGAATGCAAATTCCAATAAGCATCTCTTTGGTATTAAGATAGTCTCTAAGTTTTGGAAAAACAGCAAAAGACATTGCAATTCCGGCAGTATAGGAATAGATGCACATCATCGATATCGTAGGGTCAATGGCTAAATCAGGAATCATATAACTAAGGGCCATTGATGCACCTGAGGTAAAGCCCATACATATTCCCATGAATATTAAAATCCAGATATCAAATTTGGGATTTAGCCAGTCGTAAAATAATCTTTGGCGCATAATATCCTTGCTGTGTTGTTATTATTTCTTTTTAGTAATCTGTACGTTCATACCTGCCCTGATTTTATCAAGGTATTCTTGTTTATTATTGGCAGTGAAAATAATTTTTACGGGGATGCGTTGTTGCACTTTGATGAAATTACCAGTTGAGTTATCAACCGGAACGATTGAATATTTGCTTCCTGTAGCCCCTGAAATAGCAACTACTTTGCCTTCGAAAGACACGCCTTTAATAGCATCGACTCTCATGCGCATTAGTTGGCCGATATGGATATGTTCTATTTGTGATTCTGTGTAATTGGCTGTTACCCATTTGCTGTTCGCTTGAACAATACTTAATATTGCTTGCCCTGGTTGTAACAATTGCCCAATAGTAATTTTACGCCTACCTACTATCCCATCAAAGGGAGCCGTGATATAACAATACGACCGGTTGAGCCTTGCCATATCGACTTGTGCCTGTGCATTAAGTATGCGCGCCTCCGATGAATGGAGTTTTACAGATACTGATTGTGTATTGAGTTTCGTGGCCTTTTGTTGATGAAGTAGTGAGTTGTACTTTGCCTGCAATTCGTTATATTTTGCTTGCTCCTCATCGTATTGATATTGAGGGATAACATCGTTTTTGAGCAGGTTTTTATACCGCTGAAGGTTGGTTTCCTGATTGTCAAACTGGGCTTTTAAGGCATTAATGTTGGCAACGGAAATGTCCGTACTGTTCTCTGCAATCTTGCGGTCAGATAATACAATTTCCTTTCCTGCCTGGGCCTCTTTTAATTGGGCAAGTGCCTGTTCCAGACGTATCTTATACTCGCGGTCATCAATTACCACTAGGGTATCGCCTTGCTTTACCTGTTGATATTCTTCGAAGTTAATGGCTTTTATATAACCCGAAATGCACGTATTGATTGGGCTGATGTACTCTTCAACCTGTGCGTCGTTGGTGTATTCCTTGTCATATAAATGAAAATAGCGAATTATCCCCCATCCCAAAGCAATCAATATAATGATTAGTGAACCTGTATTATAAAATATTCTTAAGCCCTTGGCTTTTTGTTTCCGTATTAAGTGTTCTTTAATTGACATATTCTGACCTTGTCTTAAAATTCTGATTATTTATTTTCCCAATTACCTGTAACTTTCATAAAGCTAAACCACTGATAAATGATATCGACGTTGGCATTATTCATATCCAGCTCCGACGAAAGCAATGCTGTTGCTGCATCGAGCACATCGGTGATGGTTGAGAACTTATTGAGGTATTTTTGTTCCACTACCTGGTAGTTATCTTGTGCCAAGGCAAAGCTTTCTTCCAGTGAGTGATATTTGTCTATTGCATCATGAATACGAATATACGCCTGGTGGCTTGCCATCTCAACAGTTTGTTGAACCCATTGTTGCTGTGTTTGTGCCAACTGGTAGTCCATTGTCGTTTTTTCAATATGTTTTTTTGCCGTGTACAAAGAGGCTATATTGTATTTTAACTTAATCCCTACTTGCGAAATGTTTGTGTAAATATCTACAGGAGGACTGGAATTTAGCGATGGCCGATCTAACGCCCCGGATACGTATAGTGAAAGTGTAGGAAACTGCCGAGAACGTGCAATGTTTACTTGTCGCTTCGCAAGTTCGATATTCTTTAGAGATAGAGCAATGTCGAGCGCATTGGTATAGCTACTGTCATTGTAGCTTTGGGATGTAGCTCTTTTAAAAAACTGATCATGAAGGAGCGTATCTGCATCAATAATGGTGTTGGCATCTATCCCAAGCTGAATATCCAAATCATGGTTGAGTACAAGTATATTATTATTGATCCGGTTAAGTTGTATCTGCTGATTTGTCAACTGTAGTTTGCTGCGCACAATATCATTGTGTGTCAACATTCCCTCTTTTACCCGTTGCTCGATGTTTTCTAAGCGTTGTTGGGTTAGCTTTATGTTTTGCTCATATATCCGTTGTTGGTTATAAAGTGTAAACAGGTCGAGATATTGGGCGAGTAGCAGGAACTGTATATCTTCTTTATCCTTTGAATAGCTCAGTTTAGCAATTTGTTCCCTAATGTTTGCCTGTTCAACAGTATTCTTCACGTGACCACCGCCATACAACAAATAACCGGCATTAATCGCAAAGTCCATCGTTTTGAGGGGCATGTCCACTGTCATTCCATTTTGAAAGTTGTTGTCCCAAACATGGGCATCGCTAATGTAACCTAATCCGCCGTTAGCTTCAAGTTTCGGGGTATACAAGTCTCGCTTCAATGCTTCCGTCTCTATTCTATTGATATATACTTGTTGCCGCGATATTTCGAGCTGCCTGTTGTAGTTTTCTGATTTCTGCCATAGCGAATCAAGCGTCAATAAGAGATGACGTTGTTGTGCGTTTAGCTTAGCAAAAGGGAAAATAAGTAGCAAGCAAAATATCAATACGTTCTTGTATTTCATAGTTGCATTTAAAACAGTTTGAATTAAAACAATATTTGTAAAAAATTAGCTCTCCATAATACCGTTCATCGTGTCAGTCATTCTTTGAATGTCTTCTAAGGATAACGATAGCTTATCAATGTCATAAGTTTTGTAAACTGTGGGGTATAGTTTGCTCATGAATTGTTCGCCGGTGGGACTTAACGAAATGATATTATTGCGCCGACTGTCCGGGTCTGTTTTTCTTTCAACCATGTTGCGCTTTACGAGGTTATTTATTAAGGAGGTAAGGCTTGATTTGTTTTTGCCTATGCGGTTGGCAATTTCCTGCTGGCTTGCGCGTCCGTCCTCAGCACGGTAGCGCAGATAGTACATAACTTGAGTCATTTCAAGCGTGACATCGCAGTACCCGTGCTCTTCCAATTTCTTGCTAATCCGTTGACGCATATCCTGCCGGAGCCTTAGCACTGCTTTGAAAAATTGATGCATTGTTTTTACTAACTCTTGATCTTCCATGCTGCAAAGATAAACCAAACAGTTTGAATTCAAACTGTTTTATTGAATGGATATGTTTGAGGTTACCTTAAAATACGCATCTTACTAATTGCCAAACAGATACCATTTAAGAATTGCAGTTGTAAAAAATTAATCAATAGATAAATACAACCAGCCACCAACAAGAAAAAGAGAACACAGGGCATTCTGCAATGATACAGGATAGATACGGCTAAGATACAGAAATGCCACACCATGATAAAAATTAACAATTCCTTTTTGACTACAACAATCTGACATTTAGCTACACATGTTTTTTGAATTGTGTTGAATTTTACACCAACATAAAACAACAAGTAAAATGAAACTAATCGCAATAGAAGAACATTTTCTGACAAAAGCAGTCAAAGATGAATGGAAAAAATATTCAGACAAGGACGATCCAACACAAAAGTTACATTTTGGCGATATTGAAAATCGTTTAGATGAAATTGGCGATACACGTCTTAAACTTATGGACGAAACAGGTATAGACGTTCAGGTGCTTTCGCTAACAAGTCCAAGTTTGCACAATTTAGGAAGCGAAAGCGTATTCCTTGCCACGCAAACCAATGATTATGTTGCTGAAATTGTAAAGAAAACACCCGACAGGTTTCAGGGTTTTGCAACATTACCTATGTCTGTTCCGAAAGAAACTGCAAAAGAGTTGGAACGTTCCGTAAAAAATCTTGAGTTGAAAGGAGCAATGCTCTGCGGAAGAACCAGAGAAAAAAACTTAGATCATAAAGATTATTGGGTATTGTTTGAATGTGCGGAAGCACTTGGTGTTCCGTTATTCATCCACCCGCAAATTCCACAAAAAGCTGTTAGAGACGTTTATTATTCGGGTTTTGACGACCTGACAGACCTTGCATTTTCAACCTTTGGGCTTGGGTGGCATTACGAAGCGGGAATACAATTTGTTCGGTTAGTTCTTGCAAAAGTTTTTGACCGTTTCCCAAATCTTCAAATTATTCTCGGACATTGGGGCGAAGTGATTTTGTTCTATACCGAAAGGTTGGCTTCATTAAACAGAGCCACCAAACTTGATAAACCGTTTATTGATTACGTTCGTAAAAATTTGTATGTAACTGCAAGCGGAATGTTTAGTCATTCGTACCTGCAACGTTTTGTTGAAATCATCGGAATAGACCGCATACTTTTTTCTGCCGACTATCCTTATCAATACCGACAAGGAAGAGATGCCCGCAACTTTTTAGAAGCAACAGAATTAAGCAAAGAAGATAAAGAAAAATTTGCTTTCGCAAATTAGGAGCGGTTAACTTGACGGTAGTCAGATAAAATCAAATGGAATTTCACATTAAGAGTGAACATGCCGGCCAAAATGACCACTCTGCGCCGTTTTCAATATTTGTTCCATAACTATCACAAGTTTAATAACTTAATTCCGTCGTATATGGTTCAATAATCCCCGGCGGAAGGTGTTTTTTAGTCCGACTTTTCCAGTGAAAGTTCGGAATTTGTTCGGAAAAAATAGTTATAAAATAACTATTTTTGATTATTGTTAACCGTTTTTTGTGCTTTTTCGGTGTCTCTCAACTTGCCCTTTAAAGTGGCAATCACATAACCTTGTGGGTTCTTTTTCTCTATACTTCTTTCCCTTTTCTTCGCCAGGCACTGGCGGCATTTGCATGCAGATTTTGACTGTTGACCTGGATTCAATTGTCTTTCTTTCGTAGTTGTTCTTGTATCTTTTTTGAATAGGCTTCACCCCTGGAAACAAGATATTCAAATTCTACTGTATCACCTTTGATCTGGAGGATGAAAAGTACCCGTAGGTCTCCGATTCTAATCCGGTAGGCATAGCTATACCCAACAAGCTTTTTACAGTTGGTCAGTTGATTGATCTTTTCGGCTGCTCTGACTTCCATAATCACGGTTCTCACCGAATTCAGTTTTTTCCCGGATAGTTTCTTGATGGCTTTTTCGAATTCTTTTGAAAATTCTATTTTCATATCCCAAGCCACTTTTCAAAAGCTTCTTTTTCTTGACCTTGTAGCATTATTTTTCCTTCAGGTCGTGTCTCGACCAAATAAGCATATAGTTCTGCATCTTTTAGGTCTTCTGCCATTTCTTTCAATGAATTTTCGATAAGCGCT
>JAENWH010000084.1 GCA_016650135.1 Peptostreptococcaceae bacterium | reverse complement strand
TTATGCCAACGAGCATAATGGGAAGGTTGAACAGTCCGAGTATTTTGAATTGACTCAAGAACAAGATAGGTCATTTCATTAGTTGCATCTTCTCCAGTTTTCGGGTCGATACCACCAATTGTTAGGTTTTGAAAAATAGGTTTACCACGGAAGAAGGAAGTATCTTCCCAACTTCTAATTCGCTCAACTTGAGAAAGCATAATAAAAAAGTTCTCAAGAAGTTCTAGGGCAAAATCATGGGTGATTAAACCACTCTCAAAATCCTTTAGGTATACATCATTCATTACTTGGTCAAAACGGCCAAGACACACGGCCTGATGGTTATCTTCAATTTGTACCCCGAGCTGTAGGAAAGTAATCGACTGAAGTGCTTCCCAATATGTTTCTGCTGGAAACTCTGGCACTTTTCGAGCAATCTTAGCCATCTGTAGTAGTTCAGCCCTACGCTTAGGATCCTTTTCCTCTTTGGCCATACTTTCTTCTAAATCAGCAAATCGGTTAGCCCATTTTATCATCGCTTCACTGGAGATAATCACAGATTTATAGAAAGATTGCTGATCAAGACCTTCAGTTGATGTGATATCAATTCTCTTAAGTCCTGCTTTAGCTTCATTGATTACATGACGGAGTCCATGCTTGATATGCCAATCATATGGAGGAGCATAATGGCCATCCCCACCCATGACATAGTTCAAATCATTTATAACACCAATCTTATCTTGAGCAATAAGAATTTCTTCAGGTAGATAGGCATATACATGGGCCTGATGATTTCTCCCATCCCAGTAATCGGCAATTTCCTTCAATTCTTCAATAATTGCAGGATCTAACTCAAACTTATCGGAAGGTCGGTCTGGAAGAAAGTAGGGATCTCCCCCTATGATTTCTTTTTTTATGAAGGATGTTGAAAAATCTGGAGCAAGTGGAGAATAGTTTGGCTTGCTTGCGTGTCCTCCAACTAGCAGACTGTTTGGTAAGACATAGATTGAAACATTTTCTAAAGCATGACTAAACGCCTTAGCTCGTCTCATAATGTGCGGAAAAGCTTCCGTCTGCTTGTAGGATTCAGTAAAGTATCGAGCCCTCTCAATACACACCCCAGCCTTCTGTCCAGTTACATAATCATATAAATCCTGAACCCTTTTAGTTCTTTTAGGGGTTATATGAAATTGAAAATGCAATGGTTCTGCTGTTTCCGGATTCTCTTTAGCGCAAAAACAAGTTTCATCGCTATACTTTGTATCCATGTTGTACCTCCATAAATAATTTTATCAAAACTCTACATATTCACTTGCACTTTTCATGCCAAGAAATTTTTTTTTAATCTAAGGGGGGGGGTAAATTCCCCGTCCCTTGGGGCGAAAAGATGATGTGGGATACTGGGGAGATGGACGAGCATATATACAAAAGCCATTACAAAACACTTCTGTTGTACCATATGGTATTTCCATCAAAATATTTGCGAAGAGTATTTACTTGGTTTGGGGTTGATACCCCGTTGCTTGTGGCAGGGTCGTTCATTTAATTAAAACAACCAAAGAGATAGGCATATGTAAAAACTTTTTTACATAATAATGAAAAATGATTATTGCTGCTTGAGCGTAAGTGTAAACGTGCTGCCAACACCCACTTCACTATCCACCTCTATCGCTCCACCTAATCGTTCAACAATTTCTCGAGTAACAGAAAGCCCTATTCCATGTGAATTTTGATTAATTTTAGTGGTGTAAAAAGGATTGAAAATGTAAGGAAGACATGCTGGAAGTATTCCACCTGCATTATCATTTACCTTTATTTCTACATAATCAATTCCATCATCGTTGATACATTTCCCTGTGATTTTTATCATCCCCCCCAAAGTCATAGCTTCAATCGCGTTTAAGATGATATTAATGAAAACTTGTCGTAACGAATCATCATCAACTCCAATACAATATAAACCGTCCAACTCGTAATGCAATTCAATATGCTTTTCTTTCATAGTAGGCCCAAAAAACTCATAGATATCTTTAATAAGCACTTGATAGAATATTTTATTAGTTTTTATTGATACCTCACCTATCTTTTTATTATTTAGTTTTTCCAATAATCGATTTATCCGGGAAACTTCCCGTGCAATAAATTCCGATTCTTTCTTAATAGTTTGCAATGAACTTTCTTTTTGAATGAGACTTAAATAATTAAGCATGATATTCAAAGGATTCTTAACTTCATGTATCAGCTCACTAATTTTATACTCATAGTTGATATCATTGGCTTTGTTAAGATATGAACCGAACAATGATTCACTATTCCCGTTTTTATTGAAAACATACAACATCCCCATATAAGACCCCATGTTATCCATAATGGGAGAAACAAAAATATTAGTATTTTCAAAAATATCGGGCAATCTGAATACACGAGTTTCAGGTATAAATAATAATTCTTTTTCAATATCACTAATGATTTTTTTTGATAAACCCAAGACTTCTTGAATCTTCTTACCAATCAAATTCTCTTGATTATCAAAATATACCTTCTTTATCTCCTGATTATGAATGATAATGTTGTGATGGGTATCCGTTGCTATTATCGGGAAAATTAAGCTATTAATAATTTCTTGGTAAAGTTGTTGATAATAAAACAATTCAAAATTATCTTGAGCTAATTCTGTTTTATTGGTTATAAACCCGTAGGCTATTTGCATTAGATAGTATTTATCAACTTGTGCAACATTTATTGTTCTAGCCTCCCCATTCTGCTTAAAAATACTGACTCGATTCGAATATGTAGAGATTTCATTCATATCATTGGAGGCTATTAACAACGTTAAACCATTATTTACCATATCAAGTAATATTGCTCGAAGGTGTTTGCGAATTCCAGGAAACAGATAATCTTCGATATCCCTTAGGACACCTTCCTCAAGACAAAGTAATCGGGGATTAGCAATAATACTCCTAAATAGTTCAATTAGTTTTCGTTCTGCAGGCGCAAGTTCTTTGATTTGCCGCTTAAGGTCAATATTAACTCCAACTATGTGAATTAATTCCATGAATTGCCGCTTAGCCAAAGCCCTCGATTGTGCATGGCTTAATCCAGAATGCTTACGTTCACAATAGATATTCTCTAGTACCGACATATCGGAAAATGTTTTATTACTGGTATCAACAATCTCGATTCCCAATTGAACAGCTTTTTTAGAATTTAACCTTCGATATTTGCGACCACCTAGAATGATGTTTCCTTCTATTGGATGTTCAAAACCTGCTAGACATCGTAGCAGTCCTAAGGAAACCTGGGGATTATCTGAGAACAAAGAGTGTATAGAATTACTGTCAACAGAGAAGGAATATGAAAATGGCATATCCTTCAGAACTACACATTCAAACGCACATATCTCTTCCGACAGGTTATTATCGGTATTCATTTTGTATATCCAATTCTTTCATACGATTATACAACGTCTGCCTACTGATGTTTAGTAATTTTGCAGCTTCCTGTTTATTACCATTTGTCTTTTCAAGCATCTGTAATATTATTTTTCTCATGTACTCATTTCGATACGCATCCAATGCATTGGGTTGAAATTCGCTAAAAGTTTCGTTCGCAAAACTCGTCCTACTCTCATCAATAGTAATATTATCAGGTAAATCGGATACCAATAGTTTTGTCTCGTCACATACGACCACTGACCGTTCAATACAATACTTCAATTCACGAATATTTCCAGGCCAATTATAGGACATAAATAATTTCTCAACCCCAGGAGAAACTCCCATTATTGGCTTTTGATACTTCTTAGCATATTTCTCAAGAAAATAATTTGTTAGACAGGGGATATCTTCCCTTCGATCACGCAAGGCCGGTAAATGAAGATGTACACCTTTTAATCTATAATATAAATCAAGCCGAAACTTACCTTCTTGCACAAGTTCATTCAAATCTTGGTTACTGGCTGCAATTATCCGAGCATTGACTGCAATCGCCTTATTCGACCCAACATGATATACTTTCAAATCCTGTACGACTCTAAGGATTTTAGCTTGTAAGACCAATGGCATGTCTCCAATTTCGTCGAGTAATAAAATTCCATTGTGAGCTTCCTCTATTTTACCAGAACGAGAAGAGGTAGCTCCAGAAAATGCACCCTTTTCGTATCCGAACAATTCACTCTCCAATAAATCAATGGGAATGGCTGCACAATTGATTTTAACAAAGGCTTCAGGCTTAACAACGTCCTTATTGAACTGGTAAATATAATCAGTAATAACCTCTTTTCCAGTTCCACTCTCCCCAGTAATTAAAATTGGAAGATCCGTAGTACTGAATTTTTGTGCAAGTTCTAAAACCCGCAGGTATTCTTGATTTTTGGAATTAATATAATAGAGAAATTCTGGATTACCACTTTTGACAGGATCTTGCTTAATAAACTGATTTACAACCACAAGCAATTCATCAAATTTGAATGGTTTTGCCAGATAATCGGAAGCTCCAAGTTTAAAAGCACGACGGGCTGTTATTAATGAAGCATGCGCTGTAATCATTATCATGGGTATTTTACTACCCATTCTAGCCAGAAATGAGAGCCCTCCCATTTCTGGCATTCGAATGTCGCTAATAATCAACTGATAAGATCGATTTGCAATTAATGAAAAAGCTTGACGGACACTAAACGCTATATCTACAACAAAACCTTCGTTTTCCAATAAGGTTTTAAGTGAGATACACATCTGTTCCTCATCATCAACAATGAGAATCCGTGCTCTTTTGACCGGTTGTGATGAAAAACTGCCCATCATGCTGTCTCCTATACTTGATAATGTAACGAATTATGGAATAGTTTACGCTATAACCTTGATTCACTTCTCTACATTATAATGCAATTTCAACAATGCTTCAGCGGTTTACCTTTTATATAATTGAGTAATATTCACCTGAAAGGTGTTATTTTTTCAACTTATGCTGAATATTTATTGTCAGATTTCATTTTACGCTTTTTTTGAACATTTTGCTTAAATTCGCCACCAATAAATATTACTGCAATTATAATCAACCCACCTTTTACTACTTGTTGTGGTTCTGACGGAATAGTCATAAGATTCATAATATTACCTAATATTGCGATGACGAGACCTCCTGCTACAGCTTTAATCGGATTTCCAGACCCTCCAGAAAGAGACGCCCCCCCTACAACAACAGCTGCTATTGCATCCAGTTCGTAGCCTGTTGCAAGTAAAGAACTTCCTTGCGTAAGCTGGGCAGCAAGAATTAGACCGGCTAACCCTGCCAAAAAACCATTGAGCAAATATACCGAAAAAATCGTATTATCAACCGATAATCCTGAAAGACGGGCTGCTTCTGCATTGCCTCCAATAGCATAAAGACGTCTCCCATAAGTTGTATACTTCATAACAAAAGCAGAAACCAACATTAAGAATACAAATATGATAACCGGATGAGAAACACCTAACGTCTTTCCTGCAAAAAATGATATGAACCCTTCATTCCTAATAGAAATAAGAGAGCTTATCTGAACAAGATAAGAAACTCCGCGAACAATACTCATCATAGCTAAAGTGGCAATAAAAGGAGCAATTTTTGCTTTGATAACAAGTAATCCAGATAATCCCCCGAAACCACTTGTTATTAATAAAGCAAAAATAGAGGACATGAAAGGAGACGCTCCACTCTTCATACTAACCGCAGCAATGACTGTAGAAAGAGCAACCATTGATCCAACAGAAAGATCAATCCCTCCGGTAACAATAACAAAGAATTGTCCCACGGCAATTATGGATACTACTGCTGCGAATGTTAATACATTCCCAATATTCCTACTTGTCAAGAAATATGGTGATAGGATACTTCCAAGCACGACTATCCCTATCAATACAATAAATAAATAGTTTGAGAGAAAACTCTTTAAAAGTTTTACTGCAAGCGCAGATTTAGATTCTGCCATTTTTGTACTCACCTTAACATTCATACATCACTCCTCAATTACAACAATATTTCAATATCGCGTCTCCATGAACATCTATCTCATGGAATTCTAGATTACCTACAAACGTACCTTTTGACATAACAAACACCTTATCACACATAATAGCTTCAGGTATTTCAGAGCTAATAACGATAGCTGCCCCACCCTCAGAGGCAAAGCTTCTTATTAATTGATATATTTCTTCCTTCGTTCCAACGTCAATACCTCGTGTAGGTTCTGAAAATACTAAAATTTTACTTTTACTAATCAACCATTTTGCTAGAACAACTTTTTGTTGATTACCTCCACTAAGTGTACCAACAATTTGGGATGGACCAGTGGCTTTAATTCTTAGAGATTTCATCATCTTACCAACAACAATTTTCTCTTTTCTTTGATCAATAATTGAGCCTTTGCTGAATTGTCGTTGACTAGCCAGAGTCATGTTATGTTCTATAGACATTCCCAAGATGAGACCTTGAGTTTTTCTTTCTTCTGGAAGAAATCCAACACCTGCGTCAATAATAGCTTTTGGGGAACTTCGTTTAATTTTCTTGTCTAAAATTATTATTGATCCGGATGAGAGACGTCGATCTCCGAAAAGACACCCAGCTAACTCTGGCTGCCCATTCCCGAGAAGGCCAGTAATACCCAAAACTTCTCCTGCGTGGAGATCAAAACTCACATCATGAATAAAGGTTCCATCAGAAATGCAATCCACAGACATTACAACTTTTCCTTTATTCCCATTTCCAATACGAGGTCGTCCCACACCAGCTAAAGCTTCTCCAAGTAACGAGGATGTGACATTTCTTCCAACCATAGCCCGAACCAATTCGGAGGTATCGGTATCTAAAATATTATATGATTCTACCTTCTTACCATCTCTAAGTACCGTAGCAAAATCACATAGTTCTTGAACCTCTTCAAGACGATGGGATATGTAAACAATTGCCAATCCAGCTTCTTTTAAATTTTGAAGAATTTCAAATAACCGTTTCACATCTGGTTGAGGAAGGGCCGCAGATGGTTCATCAAGCAATATTACTTCAGCATTGTGATGTAATGCTTTTGCTAACTCTACCCCTTGTTTCTGTGCAACACTGAGGTGTTTCACACTTTGATCCACATCGATAGGGAAACCAATCCAATCCATAATTTCAGAGGCACGAGCCTTTACTGTATTCCAATCAACAATACCCAAAGAATTTGTTGGAAGGTCAGAGAGAAAAATGTTTTCGGCTACTGATAATTCAGTGACTAAACTTAGTTCTTGAAAAATAGTAAAAATTCCTGCTTTTTGGGAATCCATTGGAGTTTTCAGATTTAAGGCTGCTCCATGCATCTCGATTGCACCCGAGTCAGGCCGTTCTACCCCAGAAAGCATACGGATTAAAGTAGATTTTCCAGCTCCATTTTGCCCCAACAAAGCATGAATTTCCCCTTGCTTTATCTGCAAATCGATACAATCCAATGCTTGAACACCAGGATA
>JAENWH010000150.1 GCA_016650135.1 Peptostreptococcaceae bacterium | reverse complement strand
GCATTGGATAAAAACATGAAAGATATTACAGTTAAAAGAGCACTAGAAGATGGATATGAAATAATAAAACTTCAGACTCCTTGCATGCTTACAACTATCAAGGAACTTAATGTCCCAAGATATATGTCGATTTCCGGAATTTTTGATTCTTGTAAAAAGGATATTCCTACCTGGGGGGCAAAGGAATTAGCGGTAGATGTAGACAAAGAAGTAGGTCTTGATGCTTCACCAACAAATGTATATCGCTCATTTACGCCTGCCGGAAAAGGTAAGGGAATAATGATTGAAGCAGATAGTGAAAGAGAAGCGGCTCAAAAACTGCTGATCAATTTAAAGAGCAAACATGTAATCTAATGAGGAGGAGGAACATACAATGGCAATTCAAGTAATTAATGATAAATGCAGAGGATGTAAATTATGTATTAAAGCATGTCCATTCGAAGCAATTGATATGGTTGGAAAGATCGCTGTAATTAATGAAAAATGTACAGCCTGTAAACAATGTATAACAGCATGTCCTTTTGATGCAATTGAAAAGACTGAAGAAACAGCAGCGACTGTTGATTTGACAGCATATAAGGATATTTGGGTATTTGCAGAACAAAGAGGCGGAAAATTAATGAATGTAGCCCTTGAATTAATAGGAGAAGGCTATAGATTATCAAGAGAAATAAGCGACAGTACAAAGGTATGCGCAGTTCTTGTTGGAGACAATATTGATAATCTGGCTCAAGAATGTTTTGAGTATGGTGCTGACAGCGTATATGTATTACAAAACCCTCTCTTAAAGAATTACACGACTGATGGATATACAAAAGTAATGTCTGATGCATGCAGAGAATACAAGCCGGAAATTGTTATTTTTGGAGCAACTCATATAGGAAGAGACCTGGCTCCTAGGATAGCTGCCAGATTAGGTACAGGATTAACAGCAGATTGTACAAGACTTGACGTAAAGGTCGCAACTTACATCGACTATGCAAACAAGAATACTACACTTGATACCTCAACTCTTGACCCTAATGACACAAATACTCAATTGAAGCAGACTCGTCCTGCCTTCGGCGGCAACTTAATGGCCACCATTATTTGTCCTAAGACCAGACCGCAAATGTCAACTGTAAGACCGGGGGTTATGCAGAAGAGAGAGCAAGTGTCAGGTGCCAAGGGAGAATTAATAACTGTTAAGGTAGTCGTTGCAGAGGCGGACATCAGAACAAAAGTTGTTGAAATTATTAAATCAACAAAAGAAATAGTATCTCTGACTGACGCTAAAATCATCTGTTCAGGCGGAAGAGGTCTGGGAGATGGTTCTGGATTTGATTTAATAAAGAAGTTTGCTGATAAAGTTGGCGGAGTTGTCGGTTCATCAAGAGCAGCCGTTGATGCCGGGTGGATTGATCAATCACATCAGGTTGGACAAACAGGTACAACTGTAAAGCCAAGCATATATTTTGCCTGCGGGATATCTGGAGCAATTCAGCATTTAGCTGGGATGCAGTCCTCGGATATTATAGTTGCAATAAATAAGGATCCGGATGCGCCAATATTTGAGGTTTCTGACTATGGTATAGTAGGAGATATATATAAAGTAATCCCTCAAATCATTGAAGAGTGGGATAATGCTGAAAAACTATATGATGCAACAACAAAGTAAATAAAAGAGTGAATAATATGTTATAATTAAAAACAAGAGGGGAAACTTTCTTGTTTTTTACATTTTTCAGGACAAAAAATTAAATTCAATAGGGGGGATAACGATGAATGATAATATTGTAAGAACAATGGCAGCACTAGAGAAAAACGGATTTGAAACAAAATATTTTGAAACTTGTGATGAAGCATTGGGAGAACTTTTCAATGAAATCAGCATAGAAGAAGGAGTTGGCATTGGAGGTTCTATGACCATAACGGGTATGGGAATACGTGAAAAGCTGAAGGAATTGGGCTATTCTGTATTCACGCATAATGGAGAATCGGACCCTTTGATAAAGAAGGAAATGTTAAAAAAAGCAATGACAACTGAGGTTTATCTCACCAGCTCAAATTCTATCACTGAAGATGGAAAATTAATAAATATTGATGGTACTGGCAATAGACTTTCAAGCATGCTGTTTGGCCATGAAAGAGTTATTTATATTTGCGGTAAGAATAAACTGGTGAAAGACTATTCAGAAGCGATGGTTAGAGTGAAAACCGTAGCCTGTAAAAAAAATGCAGAAAGGTTAAATCTGAATACACCTTGTAGATATGGAGAGTGTAATGACTGTGGCTCTAAGCAGAGAATCTGCAATGCGACATTGATTATGGAAAAAAGAATGACAACTGGAAGAGCAACCATCTACATAATAAATGAAGAGCTGGGATACTAAGCCCATTATAAGCTTCCTACATTGTGCTTGTGAGGAAATTTAACCTTGCAATTGGTGGGTTTGTTGAAATCGAGCCTGTGGATAAGTTATATCAAATAGAATGAGTATTCAATAGATTTTTTGTAAAATCTATTGAATACTCATTCTTTAATTTTCCAATAGGGAGATTTATCCACAGGTTGCCTGTGGATAACGGGATTTTGAAATGACTGATTGCAAGGCTTCTACAAAAAACAAGCCCAATGTCGGATGCTTATAATGGGCTTAAAGCAGTTTAATATTATTAATGTTCAGCTCAAATGTCAGACCCAGATATTCCGCAGCATTCCTGCATAATACCATACGACTGAGAAATATTTCGAAATATTCCATTACAGGGCTTATGCTGGTATCTATCTGAAGCGAAAGAATTGCTTTTTTAAGCTCAGGAAAAATTACAATTTCTGAGTGTTCTACAGCATAATTAACTCGATCATGGATGTCGGCAGAAATCTTCTCTGCTGTTCTGCTTTTAAATCTGACTCTTGTTCTTCGGACATCTGATTTATCTGCAAGAATTAATGCTGCTGTGATAGGGCTTACAGGAGAGCCTGTTCCTTCGTCGTGATTGCCTATTGCACCAACGATGTCTGCAATTTCTTCTGCAGAAAAATCCATTTTATTCAATATTTGAAATGCCATAACGGCGCCACTTTGAGCGTGATCATTACGATTTACACAGTTGCCGATATCATGCATGTAAGCTGCTATTTTTCCGAGTTCAACCATCCGGTCTGGATATTCTAAAAGTCGAAGTATATTCTCTGCTTTTTCCGAAACCTTCCCCGCATGAGCAAAACCATGTTCCGTATAACCTATGGCTCCTAACAGATCATTCCCTTTTTTAATGTAGGTTGTTATTTCATTGTTTTCTTTTATTTGTTCAAATGTTACCATAATAATTTTCACCCTCCTTTATTTTTTATATTTACCATTAATCTTTAATCTTCAATCTTTAATCTTTAATCTTTAATCTTCAATCTTCAATCTTCAATCTTCAGATT
Source organism: Peptostreptococcaceae bacterium (assembly GCA_016650135.1). The sequence goes on along the minus strand of JAENWH010000150.1, from coordinate 2,055 downwards.
GCCTTAAATAAGAGTTTTCCATATGTGACAGCATAGCATTTATTGCTAATGTCTCGTTCTTTTGCAGGAAAGCATTATATATCGCCCGATGCTCCTCCAGTACTATCTCAAGGTAATCATTGCTGTAAGAACTTCTGTCCCGGCTATATTTAATATACATTTGATAAGAGGAAAGTACTTGTCTAAGCATCTTATTCCTTGAAGAAGTGTAGATCAACTGATGGAAATTAGAATTGATGTTCAGCATCTTGTCAATATCATGTTTTTTTGTGTAAAACTCCATGAACTCAAAAATTTCTCCCAGTTCGTCCAGTTCATCATCATCAATTCTTTCGATTGCCCACTTAACGGCTTGAATCTCATAAGTTTTCCTGAGTTCATATATGTCTTTAATATCCTGAGAAGTAAAACCGACAACAAAAGAACCTCTGTTAGGAATATTTTCAACAAGGCCTTCGATTTCAAGTTGTCTTAAGGCTTCTCTAACAGGAGTCCGGCTGACTTTATACTGTTCACATAGACTTTGTTCCGTCAATTTTTTCCCGGCAGGCAAGATTCCTTTAATAATATCCATTTGAATCTGGGTATAGAGATTTTCTGCCAGAGGTAAGCCATGGGTGCTGACTGCTTTCATTTGTACCATAATTTCTCCTAAATGTTTAAAAGTAAAAAGTTTGCATAATCAGTTGCCGTATTGCTTGCTTTGTTCCCGTTCATAAAAAGTTTTTTATCAGCAAGTTCAATAGCATTTCCTAGTATATCTGCTTTACCGCTTAAACCGATGTGTCTTAAGAGCATTTCAGAAGCTTTCAGGATACTTGCCGGGTTTGCATAAGGTGCAAGGCCGTCAGCCATCATTCTTGGAGCGCTGCCGTGAATGGCTTCGAACATGGCATATTTGGTGCCTATATTTGCGCTGCCTGCGGTGCCAACGCCACCTTGTATCTGGGCAGCTTCATCTGTAATAATATCCCCGTAAAGATTTGGAAGAACAAACACATTGAACTGACTTTGCATTTCGGGGTTTATTAAATTGGCGGCCATGATATCTACAAACCAGTCGTCCGTAATGATTTCAGGGTATTCTTTTGAAATCTCATAGCATAGTTCGAGAAATTTTCCATCGGTTTTTTTCATTATATTTGCTTTCGTGATGATTGATACTTTTCGTTTTCCATTGGATTTCGCAAATTCAAAGGCTGCTCTTGCAATTCTTTTTGTACCGGCGGTTGTTGTCACTTTGAAGTCAATTGAAATGTCATCATTGATTTCCACTCCACGGTTTCCAAGGGCATATTCACCCTCAGTATTTTCCCTATAGAAGGTCCAGTCAATGTTTTTTTTCGGTATGGAAACAGGTCTGACATTCGCAAATAAATCAAGTTCTCTGCGAAGAGAAACATTAGCACTTTCAATATTTGGAAGATTATCGGATTTATTTGGTGTTGTGGTGGGTCCTTTCAATAATACGTGGCAGGATTTTATATCTGCGAGCACTTCTCCGGGAACAGTTTCCATTTTGCGTATTCTATTTTCTATGGTAAGGCCGTTAATTGTTCGAAGCTCAATTTTATTACTTGAAATCTCATCTTTTAAAAGAGAAACCAACACTCGACGAGCTTCTGTCAAGATGACAGGGCCTATTCCATCCCCATAAATGATGCCAATGACTATCTTGTCGAGGTTACGGTAGTCTGTAAATTCAGCGGCAATGTCCATTTTCTTAACCCTTGTAAGCTGTTCCTCTATTATTTTTTCAAAATCATTAATATATGTCATGAATGTTCTCCTCATTGTTTATTTGCTTAGATTAATTTTGCCACCGCACAAAAGCATTTCAGTTTCCAACTCGGAAAAGTTCCCGATTGCCCGGTATTCACGTTTTGTATCCAGGTTTTTAACAAGTATAACCTGCTCTTTAATCTGCTCAATTGCATCTTCAATCATCAGCATCTGACCTAGTTTAAAACCATCATAATCTTCCGGATTTTCAAACGTAAGAGGTAAGATGCCGCTGTTTATAAGGTTTGAACGGTGAATTCTTGCAAAGGACTT
>JAENWH010000012.1 GCA_016650135.1 Peptostreptococcaceae bacterium | reverse complement strand
CCGGCAAAAGCAAAAGCTCCGGCAAAAGCAAAAGCTCCAGTTGAAAAGAAAACAGTAGCAAAAAAAGCAGTAACAGCAAAAAAACCTGTAGTTAAAAAAGCAGCGACTAAAAAGCCTGCAGCTAAATAACTTACAGAATAATAGATTTTACGATAACGAGGAGGTGTTTAGTCTATGGCAAGTAAAAAGGGAGTTGGAAGTTCTAAGAATGGTCGTGACAGTGCGGGAAGACGTTTGGGCGTTAAAAGAGGCGACGGTCAATATGTTAGTGCTGGAAGCATCTTAGTAAGACAAAGAGGAACAAAGTTCCACCCTGGTAATAACGTAGGTATTGGTGGAGATGATACTTTATTTGCAACGATTGACGGAGATGTTAAGTTCGAAAGATATGACAAAACCAGAAAGCAAGTAAGTGTATATCCAAAAGAAGCATAAATGATTGATTTATTAAGCCCCTATTTTTTAGGGGCTTTTTAATTATTTGAGAAATTGAGTGGTGAAAAATATGTTTGTAGACAGAGCCAGGATAGTCATTAAATCTGGAAGAGGTGGAAACGGATGCGTTTCCTTTAGAAGAGAACCTTTTGTACCAGAAGGAGGTCCAGACGGTGGAGACGGTGGAAACGGCGGAGCTGTAATATTTATGGCCGATGAAAACCTAAGAACTCTAATGGATTTTAAATATAGAAGAAAATATGAAGCAGAAGATGGCCAAAATGGCATGAGAAAGAAAAGATTTGGAAAATATGGCGATGATCTTGTTATTAAAGTGCCGCCTGGAACAATAGTAGTAGATGAAGAAACAGGACTTGTCATGAAAGATCTGATAAAGGATGGAGACTGTTTTGTCGCTGCAAAGGGCGGTAAAGGTGGAAAAGGAAATGTACATTTTAAAAACTCCATAAGACAAGCGCCTAACTTTGCTGAAGCTGGTGGACTTGGCAAAGAAAGAACTGTTTCTCTTGAAATGAAACTTATTGCTGATGTAGGTCTTGTTGGTTTCCCTAATGTTGGAAAATCAACTTTCTTAGCAGTTTCAACAAAAGCAAATCCTAAAATTGCCAACTATCATTTCACAACGATATCTCCTAATCTGGGCGTTGTAGAAATATTTGATACAAGCTTTGTTATGGCAGATATTGCTGGAATTATTGAAGGCGCACATGAAGGTGCTGGACTAGGGCATGAGTTTTTAAAGCATGTTGAGAGAACCAAGGTTCTTATCCATGTGGTAGACGTTTCAGGTTCAGAAGGAAGAAAACCGATTGAGGATTTCAATAAAATCAATAAAGAACTTGAACTGTACAGCGAAAAATTGATAAAAAAACCTCAAATTGTTGTAGCCAACAAGATGGATATTATTGACGACAATGACCCTATTTACACTGAGTTCAAGGCATACGTCGAGGGCAAAGGGTATAAAGTTTTTCCGGTTTCCGCACCAATCAATATCGGTGTGAGCGAAGTGCTGGCGGAGGCTGCTGAACTGTTACAGAAGTTAGAGCCAGAGGCTGAAACATATGAGTTCTTTGATCTTGAAAAGGATAATGAAGATCCAACTTACAGGGATATTAAAGCATTTACAGATGGAAAGGTCTTTATCCTCAGGGGAAAACAACTTGAAAAAATATTTAATTCAACCAATTTCAATGACATGGGATCATTAAGATATTTGTACAAGTACATTGAAAACAAAGGGGCTTTAGAGACCCTAAAAGAAATGGGGCTTAAAGAGGGAGATTTGATTAGAATCGTCGATTATGAGTTTGAATATATGGAAGAATACTATTAAAATTATAAAAGCAAAACCTTGCAGGAATGCAAGGTTTTGCTTTTATAAGGTGTTGCTTTTGTTTAGAAAAATTATAGGTCGATTTTATAGGAAACCACCTTGCCTACATAATCAATATTATCAAGTGAATTAGTTGAAATAATATCATACGTTGTATCTTCCGGGATTAAAAGAATTTGATCTTTCAAGAAAAAAACGCGTCTCAATGTTACCATTTTTCGGCCGTGGGGGTAAATTCCAATGATATCCTTTTCCTTAATAAACGATAATTTTGTTGGCATGATATAAAGTAACGAGTGCATTGGTATTGATGGAGACATAGATGAATCATTTAAAAAAATAGTAATCATATCATTATTTGTTTTAACAGCACCACCACTAACCAAAACCATTTCCTCTGCGAGTTCTTTTGTTAAATTAAATTTTCCTTCGTTTAAATAATTCGTTGTAAGTTCAAAGGCCGATATTACATCTAATCTATTGATAAATTCTCTCGCTTCAGTTGTAAGGGGAACTTTTGTCTGACCATCGCATAAATTTTCAATCATTAATTTGTAAAGTTTTGTTGAGGTGTTCATATAATCCTTAATAATGTCTGGAGCTTTTTCCATATACCCCAAAAAAACAAGTGCTGCATGCAGTTTGCTGCTGCAGGCTTTTGCGATAGTAATTGATACTTCAGGACTTGGTGCCGGAAGTTTGTTGTTTTTCAATTGGGAAATATAGGAGGGAGTAATGCTAAGTCCTAAATCTCCGCATTTGGATGCCAGTTGTCTAAGAGAAAGTTTGCTGTCTTTTATTATTGAGTCAAGCATTTCAGAATAAGTCATTATTCAGTCCTTTCACAAATAAATAAGCTTAATAGCACTGTTTAATATTTACTTTAATATAACATTTATTATTATAGCAGTCAATAAACCAATTTGTATCTTAATTGTTTGGAATTTATGTTATAATAGGCTAGAAAGGTTGGTAATCAAAGAATATGTCATATATTACAAAAGAATATGCAATGGAACTTTTAGAAAATAATCAAACACCTGAGCATGTAATACTTCATTGCATGGAAGTTGCCAGAGTGTCAGAAATCCTTGCAGAAGAATTGAACAAATATGGTTATAATTTGTCCTTAGAAGTTATAAAAGGTGCCGCTATGCTGCATGATATAGCAAGAGTAGATGAAAATCATGGGGAAGCCGGTGCAAGGATCGCGGAGTCAAAGGGTTTTCAAAGAGAAGCAGATATCATTAAAAATCATATGCACTATCAAATAACGGATGATATTAACAATTTAAAAGAAATTGATATTGTCTGTTTAGGAGACCGAATGGTTAAAGAGGGTCAATATGTGGGTTTAAAGTTAAGAATGGATTATATTCTGAATAAGTTCAAAAATAATCCTAAAGCTGAAGAAACAATTAAAGTGAGAATTTTTGAATACATTATTTTAGTGAAAAAAATAGAGAACTTAATAGGAAAAAGCATTGATGATTTAATGATTGAGAAAGGTAATAAATAATGAATATTGACAGTAATTTAAATAAACTTCTAAAAATAGTAGAAAAACCGGCCAGATATATTGGCGGTGAATTTAACTCAGTTAAAAAAAATCTGGAAAAAGTTAAAACGAGATTTGGGTTTGCATTTCCAGACACCTACGAAATAGGCATGTCATTTCTAGGGCTTCAAATACTTTATGGCGTATTGAATCGAGAGGGTGATATTTTTTGTGAAAGAATTTTTGCTCCCGCACTTGATATGGAAGCAGAAATGAGAGCAATTGAATTGCCATTATTTACCCTTGAAAGTAAAACGCCGATTAAAGATCTTGATATTGTGGGTTTTACCCTTCAATATGAAATGTCTTACACCAATATATTAAATATGCTTGATCTTGGCGGCATCCCTTTGACCAGGCAGGAAAGAGGAGAGGATTATCCTGTCATTGTTGCAGGAGGACCGTGTGCATTTAATCCTGAACCTCTGGCAGATATCTTCGATATTTTTGTAATTGGAGATGGTGAGGAGCTTATTGTTACTCTTTGCAAAAAGCATGCAGAATGGAAGACCAGCGGAAAAAACAAAGAGGAATTATATAAAGAACTTTGTCTTCTTGAAGGGATTTACATTCCTAGTTTTTATGAACCGGTATATAACCCTGACGGAACCATAAAGGAAATAAAGAAGCTTTATGAAAATGCCCCGGATTCTGTTAAAAAGGCAATTATCAGTAATATCGATGATGCTTTTTTCCCTGAAAACGCTATTGTGCCTTTTATTGAAGTAATACATGATAGATCTGTTATTGAAACGTTCAGAGGCTGCACTAGAGGCTGCAGATTCTGCCAGGCAGGAATGATTTACAGGCCAGTTAGAGAACGCTCTAAAGAAACAATAGAGACATTAGCAAAAAAAATGCTCGCAAACTCCGGACATGAGGAGCTTACCCTTTTATCTTTATCAACAAGTGATTACTCACAGTTTGAAGAACTTGCAACCAGCCTGATGAGAATGTGTAGAGAACACAATGTTTCCCTGTCTCTTCCGTCTTTAAGATTAGACTCATTTTCCTTTAAAGTTTTACAGGAGATTCAGGGTTACAAGAAATCAGGACTAACCTTTGCGCCAGAAGCGGGATCGCAAAGATTAAGAAACGTTGTAAACAAAAATATTACTGAAGAAAACATCTATAGTTCAATCGAACAGGCTTTGGAACTTGGTTGGTCAAATCTGAAGTTGTACTTTATGGTTGGATTACCGACCGAAACAATGGATGATTTAGATGGTATAGTTGAAATAGCGAAGAATGTTGTAGCTCTAAACTATAAAATCAAAGGCCGCCAAGGGGGACGGTTTAATGTGACAATAAGTGTCTCCAGCTTTGTTCCAAAAGCACATACGCCTTTTCAGTGGCATGGTCAAGATACTGCCAAAGAATTCAGGAAGAAACATATGCATCTGAAAGATAAACTGAAATCTATCAGAGGTGTAAGTTTCACCTATCATAGAACGGATACCACCATTTTAGAAGCAGTATTTGCAAGAGGAGACAGAAAGGTTACGAAACCGCTTATAGAGGCTTTTAAACTTGGCTGCAGTTTTGATGGATGGTCAGAACATTTTAATAATGACCTATGGCTTAAGGCTTTTGAAATGACGGGAATTGATGTGAACTTTTATTCGTCGAGAGAAAGAAATTATGATGAAATTCTTCCATGGGATCATATCGATTCGGGAGTTACAAAAGAGTTTTTAATAAAAGAAAACGAAAAGGCAAAAGCAGAAGCCTTGACAGACGACTGCAGACTGGGATGCGTAGATTGTGGCGTAAACAGCAGAGTGAAATGTGAAATGGAGGGCAGCCATGTATAGATATATTGTTAAATTCTCCAAATTCGGTTACATTAAATATATTTCACATCTTGATTTAATGCGCTTGTTTAAAAGGTCTTTTAAACGTATGGGGGTAAAGCTGGAATATTCTCAAGGCTTTAATCCTCATCCGAAAATGGGGTTGGCTCAACCTCTTTCCCTAGGTTATGAAAGCAGTGGAGAAATTCTGGAATTTGAAACTGTGGATAAAATAAATAAAGAAAATATATTAGAAATTTTTAACCTGGCCATGCCGGAAGGAATAAAAATCATTGAATTCAAGGAAATCAAATCAGAAGGAAAATCACTGGCAGCTATCACTGAATTTGCAGAATATAGGATAAAGTTGCCCTACCGAGGTTCGCTTCTCCAGGATATCAAAGCCTTGGATTTTATGAGCCAGACGGAGATTATTTCTCAAAAGTTTAATAAAAAGAAAGAACTCATCGATTTGAATATTAAAAGTATGATTAAAGAATTGGCTCTAAATAATAATGGGGGAGAGCTGATTATCTTCGCTAAGTTGGATGCAGGCAGTCTTTCTAATCTAAGCCCGGAATTACTGATTAAGGCTATTGGAAATTACTATAAGATAGATTATGATCGCTCAGAGGTAGAAATAACTAGAGAAACTATAACATTTGCCAAAAATTTACAATTTTAACATTGACTTCCATTTATTTTTATTGTATGATTTGATTAATCATTATTATATTAAATCAGCCAGGGAGGTATTTTTGTGAAGGACAAAATATTCGAGTATGTTAAATATCATAAGGAAAATACAGTTAAAATACTCATTATTCTTGCTGTGGTTATACTTGGAGTTTTCATCTGTTCAGGAAAGGATCACTCAGAAGAAATCATAATAGAAAAACAACCCGCAACGGCACCAGCTGTTTTTTTAACAGCTGCAGGTATTGAAGACATAAATTATATTTACGTTGATCTCTCAGGTGCAGTGATGAATCCAGGGGTTCTGAAACTGGAAGAAAACACGAGAGTTTATCAGGCAATTGAAATTTCAGGTGGATTAAAGGAAGGTGCTGATGTTTCTGGCATAAATATGGCAGGAAAGTTAAAAGATGAAAATAAAATATATATACCAGAAATTGGAGAAAAACTGAAGCCGCCAACTGTAAATAATTTACAGCCAATGCCAGGCATTGATAACAATGGCCTGATAGATATTAATAGGGCAAACAGTCAGCAGCTTCAGGAGTTATCAGGTGTCGGACCTTCAACCGCAGAAAAAATAATCCTATATAGAGAAGTTCATGGCAGTTACCTGGTAATTGAAGACATTAAAAATGTGAGCGGCATTGGGGATAAGACTTTTGCCAAATTTAAGGATAAAATATGCATATAATACATTTTTCTCTATCGTTTTTTGTCGAAATTTGTAAATAATTATATAACAATAATACAAAACACTTATTGCTAATAATCTCAAAATCTTTAATATTAGATTATATTAATAAAGGAGGAAAATGTTATGAATGGTATTACAGTTGGAATAGCTGATGACAACAAAGATTTCTGCGAAATATTAAAAGATTATTTTGATACACAAGAAAAAATAAACATTTCTTTTATTGTGCATGATGGAATAAGTGCTGTTGAAGCCGTAAAAAAGAATCAGCCGGATATTCTGATACTCGATATGGTCATGCCGCATCTTGACGGTTTGGGCGTTTTAGAAAATATTAATGACATGGAACTTCCAAAATATCCAAAAGTTATCGTTCTTTCTGCGGTTGGGCAGGAAGGGGTTACACAAAAAGCTATCAATTTAGGTGCAGATTATTATGTTGTTAAACCTTTTAATTTAACCACTTTGACTAAAAGAATCAATCAGCTTGCAGGATCTGAACCTGATGAAAATAAAATGAATTTCGCAAGAACTATTGTTAATAATTCCAATAAAGGCAAACAAGGAGATCTTGAAATCGAAATCACAAACATCATTCATGAAATTGGTGTACCGGCACATATAAAAGGCTATCAGTATCTTCGTGATGCCATCACTCTGGTTGTTGGTGATATGGACCTTTTAAGCGCTGTAACAAAAGAACTGTATCCTGCAATAGCAAAGATAAACAATACAACCTCAAGCAGGGTTGAACGGGCTATACGTCATGCCATCGAAGTTGCGTGGAACAGAGGGAAAACAGATACAGTAATAAGTATATTCGGCAATGGAGATAATAACATAGGAAAACCAACAAATAGCGAATTTATAGCAATAATTGCTGATAAATTAAGACTTGAAAGAAAGGGCTTGTAGTATTCAAATTTCAACGTTTCCAAAATTGACTGTAGCAATAAAGATTCTGAAAACAATATGCAATCCAAATTCATAGCTATAAACTGTTTATAAATAACTGTTAATAAAAACTAAAAGAAAGGAGTGTATGATATTCATAAATAACTAAATATATCATACAATATTTAATATGAACTATATTGAAGTACTGCAAAATGCTAAAAAAATAATGGAACCCAGATGTCATGTCTGTAAAGAATGCAACGGCGTTGCTTGTCGTGGAGAACTTCCAGGAAGTGGTGGAAAAGGAAGGGGCAATGGTTTTATTAGAGCTTACGAAAAACTTGCAGATATAAAAGTGAATATGGATACTATTTATGAAAACAAAGGGCAGGATACGTCGTTTTGTCTTTTTGGACATACATTTTCCGGACCTGTATTTCCGGCGCCAGTAAGTGGCATGAGTTGGAATTATACCGGTTATTTTACAGAAGAAACTTATAGTAAGGCACTTGTCGAAGGAACACTTGCTTCAGGAACGATTGCTTTTACAGGTGATGGGGTTGATCCATCCTATTATGAAGGTCCCCTTGTTCCAGTTAAAGAAGCTAAAGGTTTTGGAATTCCAACGATTAAACCGTGGGATTTTGATACCATAGCCAACAAAATAAAAGTAGCTGAAAAAATCAATGTGTTTGCTATAGCTATGGATATTGATTCAGCAGGGTTACCTATTATTTCTTCAGCAGGTAACCCTCTTGAAATAAAGTCTGTGGAACAATTGACTAATATTAGGAAATTAATCCATGTACCATTTATAATCAAGGGTATTATGACAGTTGAAGGTGCAAAGAAAGCTTTTAAAGCTGGTGCGGATGCTATCATTATATCTAATCACGGTGGCCGAGTGCTGGATTGCACACCGGCCCCAATCGAAGTTTTACCCGAAATAAGGAAAGCAGTTGGAGACAGCAAAGTTATATTTATTGATGGTGCTATCAGAAGTGGCATGGATATTTTTAAAGCTATCGCCATGGGAGCCGATGCTGTTTTGATTGGGCGACCCTATGTCATCGCTGTTCATGGTGGTGGAGCAGAAGGAGTTGGAATATTTACAAAAAAATATTTAGCGGAGCTCTCTGATGTTATGAAAATGACAGGTTGTACTACCCTTTCCGATATTGATTCCTCTAAAATCTACAAGTAATTAAATTATAATAAAGTTACCTAAAACCGAAGTTTGTATTTTTACTTGAACAAAAGTTTTTAATGGAGTACTATGTAAATGAATTTATCGTGTTTTAAAAGGAGGGATTTTTATGAATTTTGATGGGAAATTAATTTTATCCACATTTGTGAAGATGGAAGAGGATGTTGAAAGATACTATACAAATTTTGCCCAAAACGCACATGATGAAAAATCAAAAGCTTTATTTACAAGGTTATCAAAAGAAGAAAAAATTCATTTTGAAATGTATAATTCTCTGATGCAAGAATTTGGTGGTGAAATGAACAGAGAATTTTCTCCCGAAGAAATTGAATATACAATATCTTTGATTGATGAAAACCTAAAAGAAATACGTGATTTCAATACTAAACTGGGATTGAAAGATTCTCTAGAGATTGCAGCAAGAATGGAAAAGGATGGTATACTGTTCGTTCATCAAATGATGTCAATGTATCCTGATATCGCGAAAAAAGAGATGGAGACCGTACTCAGTGAAGAAAAAAAACATCTGCAGCTTGTTAAAGAAAGATTGAATTTCGACCCTATCAGATCTTTAGGTTTGTAAACAAAAGTGGTCATAAAATCTCTATTTTAGTTGAATTATTATATTTAACTAAAATAGAGATTTTTTATTGTTAATAATAACTAATAAAAGGGGGAAAAGATCGATATATAAAAAAATTTGACATATATTTTATGTAGGAGTAAAATAAAAACAAGTTAAACTTTTCTCCCATCTCTCTTTGACTAACCAACTTTTACCTTTCTTCGTTTATTAATATTTTCATACTTGATTTTGTTGCAGCTATTATGGACAAATGGAGTTTAAAATGGAATTTTCACAATATCTGAATTTAATAAAAAATAAGCTTCAGAGTAATTTTGATAAAAATGATGATTTTAATATCGATGGATATAAATATGATTTATTTGCAGAATACCACCAAAGAAGTGAAAGATTTTTTTTAACTAAAAAAGCAACAATATTTGGAATTGAGAATAATGAATATGTTTTAATAAAACATTTTGAAGATATTGACAAAATTATTCTGGACAACTATATTTATAATTTGATTAAATCTGTAGAATGTATTGTAAAACCTCATGATGATCACATGTCCAGTATTATTACTGGAATTATCGTTCTAGATAATAACATCACATCAAAAGACAATTTAATAATTGACACGGTTAAGAAATTCAAATATCACAAAGGATTTTCTTTTGGATTTAAAGGATGGGTGGATATTAGATTGTTAATAGTTTTTTTAAAGGACGATTATATGTTGACAAATAAAAAAGGGGAGGAGGTTGTAACAGTATATAGCATTATTAAATAACTCTAATTATATACTTTATCAATAAGGAGGAAACAAAATGAATTCAGTATGGTTAATAGCTTTCAGTATTATAATTTTTATTATAGCTTATATTACATATGGAGGTTGGCTGGTTAAGAAGTGGGGTATTGATCCCACCAGAAAAACACCAGCAAAAACAATGAGTGATGGTGTTGATTACGTTCCTGCAAAAGCGCCTGTCCTGTTAGGGCACCATTTTGCATCGATTGCTGGTGCTGGTCCGATTGTAGGGCCTATCGTAGCGGCTATGTTTGGATGGGTTCCTGTCCTTCTATGGATAGTTGTTGGATCAGTATTTTTTGGTGGAGTACACGATATGGGATCGTTATTTGCATCAGTACGTCATAATGGTAGATCAATCGGCGAAGTTATTGGTGAAACTATGGGTTCAAAAGGTAAAAAATTATTCTCAATTTTTGCCTGGTTAACATTGATACTTGTTGTTGCAGCATTTGCTAATATAGTTGCTGCAGCATTTGTTTCGACGCCAGAGGCTGCTACTTCTTCACTTTTATTTATGGTTCTTGCTGTAGGTTTTGGATATGCAGTTTATAGACGAGGCCTTTCCTTATTGCTTGGGACCATTATAGGTGTGGTAGGTTTGGCTGTATGTGTTTGGATTGGTGTTTTATTCCCGCTTAATTTAAGTATACAAGCCTGGATGATTATTTTATTGGGTTATGTATTTATTGCTTCGATTACGCCGGTTTGGATTTTATTACAACCTAGAGATTATTTGAACTCATTTCTTTTATATGCAATGTTAGCTGGTGGTATTTTGGGGTTGCTTTTCTTGAGACCAGAAATTCAATTGCCTGCATTTACAAGTTTTAAAGTCGGCACAAATTATATGTTCCCAATTCTCTTTATCACAATAGCTTGTGGAGCAGTTTCGGGATTCCACTCACTGGTTGCTTCAGGCACAACTTCTAAGCAATTGGATAATGAATCAGATATTAAGCTTATAGGTTATGGTTCAATGCTGATTGAGGGTGTTTTAGCTACCTTAGCAATAATAACTGCAGCTTACCTTACGTCAACTAAATTGGCTGATTTAAGTTCAGCAGGTGGTGCTTTAAATGTATTTGCAGATGGAATTGGTACTTTTATGTCATCTATCGGAATTCCATTTATAATTGCTAAAAACTTTGTTACTTTGGCAATCGCTGCATTTGCGCTAACTACTTTAGATACTGCAACTCGGTTAGCAAGGTTTATTTTACAGGAATTCTTTATGGTAGACTCTCAAAAAAGTAATACTGCTAAATCTGCTGTTAACATAATGACAAATAAATATGTTTCAACATTAGTTACAGTTGTTCTTAGCGGCGCATTGGCGTTCAAAGGGTACGAGCTGATATGGCCAATATTTGGTTCAGCAAACCAATTGCTTGCAGCATTGGCATTATTATCATTGGCTGTTTGGTTGAAACAAACTGGAAGAAGCTACAAAATGGCGATATATCCAATGATTTTCATGTTCGCAGTAACTTTATCAGCTTTAGTACTGTTAATAATGGCGAATTTAGCTAATCCAGTTATATTAGTATTTGCTGTAATATTATTCATTCTTGCGATAATACTGATTATTGAATCTCAAAAGGCTTTTAAAGTTACAGAAATTCAAGAAGATATAAAGTAAGATAATTTTAACAAATAGTATGAATAGAGAGAAGCTTTGCTTCTCTCTATTCAATAATAAGGTGAAATAGATGGATAGACTTAAACAATTTTTTCTGAATTTTGGGTTGTTCTTTAAGGGCGCCACGGATTTTAAGGGGAATGCTTATGAACTGCTTGATGCTGAAACAAAAAATGATATGGATAATTTCATATTGATTTGTTATTCTGATCAGCTTGGGATACCTTTGCCAATCAGTTATTATACGTTAGAACTATTACCATTCCTGATTGATGAAATAGAAGATTGGGATAAACGCATGGATAAGAGAAAGTCTGTTTGGGAAGAACGTTGGGCTAAATATAACTTGGATCCATGATATTTGACGGGGGATATAATGGCAAAAATAATTTTTTATGGAGGAAAAGGTGGCGTTGGCAAAACGACTTGTTCAACTGCAAATAGCATTAATTATGCGAATAAAGGTCTGAAAACGCTTTTGATATCAACAGATCCGGCCCATTCTATTTCTGATGTTCTAGGAATGAAAATAGGTAAGAAGATAACAAAAATCAGAGAAAATTTAGATGGCTTGGAAATTGATCCAGAGTATGAAGCGGAATTGTATATCAACCGGATTCGTGAGAATATGAGAACAATTCTTTCGAATGTTATTGTGGATGAAATTAATAGCCAGCTTGACGCAGCAATTGTATCTCCAGGAACGCATGAATCCGCATTGTTTGATAAAATGGCTGAAATTATAATAGAAAAATTTGATGTTTATGATATCATGATTTTTGATACAGCTCCCACTGGACACACATTGAGAATTCTAACGTTACCAGATCTTTTAGAGGGATGGATGGGTTCACTTATAAAAAGGCGTAAATCTATTGTAAATATGAACAATATGGTGAAAAGAAAGTATAAGGAAAAAGATCCTGTTTTAGAAATTTTAGAAAAAAGGCGTGAACGATTTGGAATTATCAAAAAAATCTTTAACGATGGTAATAACCTGACAATACGATTTGTTATTAATGCAGAGCAACTTCCAATTGAAGAAACTAAAAAAGCTATTAAAATGCTTGAAAATTTCAATATTCCCGTTGAAACTCTGGTTATCAACCGAATTTTGCCTGAAGAAATTGATAAAGATTTTTGGCTGAAAAAGAAAAAACAAGAGCAAAAATACATGAAGGATATTGAAAATGAGTTTTCAGGTAAAACCTTTATTAAAATCCCATTATTAGATAGTGATATGAATAAGAATACAATTGATCGTCTGGCAGAATATTTTATAATATAAGTGAGTAAAATGGTTTCAAGACTTTAAATCTATAAAATTCATACAAGCCTTTAAATCTATTAAATTTGACTTGAGATTACAGCGAATTTTTAGTATAATATTTCTAACAGGTTTGTTAGAAAGGTAACATAAATATGCTGATTAAAGAAAAAATGGATAGAATTAATGTTCTTGCCAGAAAATGCAAGAGTGAAGGTCTGACTGATGAAGAAAAGGCAGAACAAAAAATATTGAGAGAAGAGTACCTTGTGAAATTCAGAGAACATTTTAAAGGTCATCTTGAAAACATTAAATTTGTAGATGATATTAAGGACGATAATTGTAAAAAAAGCAAAAATTAATCAAAACAAATATAAAAAAGCATTCTATTTGCAGAATGTTTTTTTATATTTGTTTTGTTAAAATAAAATTTGCTGATTTTAGCACAGAAATAATTATTTTTACCAATACTGTTTAATTATTTGGTAAAGTTGGTATAATACTTAAAGTTATTGAACTAATTCGAATCAAAAGGAGAATATATGAGACAGGTTTATCTAGACTATTCCGCAACCACGCCGGTAAAGGAAGAAGTTTTGAAAGAGATGATTCCTTATTTTTCTGAAAATTTTGGGAATCCATCGAGTGTGTATACAAAGGGAGCTATTTCTAAGGAGGCAATTACGAAAGCCAGGAGTAAAGTGTCATCTTTAATTGGCGCTGATGAAAATGAAATATTTTTCACTTCCTCAGGAACAGAGGCAGATGACTGGGCGATTATTGGTATTGCTGATGCATTAAAATCTAAAGGAAATCATATCATCACAACTGGAATTGAGCATCATGCTGTTTTACATTCTTGTGAATATCTTGCTAAAAACGGTTATGAAATAACATTTTTGCCGGTAGACAAAGAAGGAAGAGTAAGAACAGAAGATTTAAAAAATGCCATTACTGACAAAACCATTCTTGTAAGTATAATGTATGTCAATAATGAAGTTGGAACGATACAGGATATAAAAGAACTATGCAGAATCACAAAATCAAAGAATGTAATATTTCATACTGATGCCGTCCAGGCATTGGGTAATGTTAAAATCAACGTGAAGGAGTTTGGCGTTGATCTAATGTCTATATCCGGGCATAAAATTTATGGGCCAAAAGGCATTGGCGCTTTATATATTAAAAAAGGAACTAAAATTTCCAGTTTTATGCACGGAGGTGCCCAAGAAAATAAAAGAAGAGCCGGCACCGAGAATTTAACCGGAATTGTCGGATTTGGCAAAGCAGCTGAACTTGCAGAACAGAATTTAGAGAATCATATTGCTAAGGTGACGGAACTTAGAAATTATTTCATTGATCAGGTTTTTGAAAAAATTGAGGATGTTTTTTTAAACGGCAGCAGGGAATCCAGGCATCCAGGTAATGCAAACATTACTTTTGAATTCATTGAAGGAGAAGCGATGCTTCTGTACCTGGATTTATTAGGGATTTCTGTTTCAACCGGTTCCGCTTGTTCTTCTGCATCGTTAACACCGTCACATGTTTTGACTTGTCTTGGTGTACCGGTTGAGAAGATACATGGATCACTCAGATTTTCAATTGGGGATCCTACAACAAAAGAGGATATAGATTATGTGGTAGAAAAACTGATTGAAGTTGTTGCTAAATTGAGAGCAATTTCTTCGGTTTCAAAAGCGAAAGGTTGGTAGTTAATAATGGCAATGTATAATGATAAAGTAATGGATCATTTTATGAATCCCCATAATATTGGAGAACTTGAGAATCCAGATGGCATTGGTACTTATGGTAGTCCCGTATGCGGTGACATGATGCAAATTTCTATCAGAGTTCAGGATGACATAATTAAGGATGCAAAATTTAAAACTTTTGGCTGTGGCTCAGCCATTGCATCTTCCAGTGTTGCAACAGATATGATTATAGGTAAAACGATTGATCAGGCTTTAGCTATAACAAATAAGCAAATTGTTACTGAACTTGGAGGTTTGCCTGCAGTAAAGATTCATTGCTCTGTTTTAGCAGATCATGCTATTAAAGCTGCCATTTATGATTTTGCTAAAAAAAATGGTAAAGTATATGCCGGTTTAGAAGGTTTTGATCCAAACAATGAGGAAGATGAAAACGACACTTGTGACACAGAGGGTTAATTATGATAAATGTTCCTTTAGATAAAAAAAAAGTATTACTGGGATTAAGCGGCGGTGTTGATAGCACGGCCGCTGCTTTGTTGCTGAAAAAAGAAGGATTAACGGTAACTGGATTGTTTTTTGACGTGAATGAGACAAAAGGGAAGGGCACAGAATCAGCTGAATACACTGCCCGGCAACTTGAAATAGACTTTGTTTATAAAAATGTCAGCAAGTCATTTTCTGATATTGTTATTCACAATTTCTGTAAGGAGTACACAGAAGGCAGAACACCAAACCCTTGTGTACTTTGCAATCCTGAAGTAAAATTCAAAACGTTAATAGAAGAAGCTGATAGAATAGGGGCTTATTATGTTGCAACCGGTCATTATGCAGGCATATATTTTAATGGAAAAAATGGATGCTATTATATAAAGCAGGCAGAAAACATTAAAAAGGATCAGTCCTATATGCTTTACCGATTGGGACAAGAGATCCTTTCAAGATTATTGCTGCCCTTAAATAATATTTCTGATAAGGAAGAAACCAGAAATATTGTGAGAACTGAGGAAATAAGCAATTCAGAGCAAAAAGACAGTCAGGAAATATGCTTTATTTCTAAAGATGAAAACTATGCTAATTATATAAAAAACAGGGGATACAAATCAATCCCCGGAAAATTCATAGATAAGAATGGCGAATATTTAGGAAAGCATGGTGGCCTTGTAAATTATACCATTGGCCAAAGAAAAGGATTAGGAATTACTTTTGGCAAGCCGGTTTTTGTTTCTGAGGTTAACCATAATAATAATACGGTAACCTTAGGTGATAAGGAAGAGCTATTCAAAAAAACAGTGATTTCAAAAGACAATGTTTTGGTTTTACCCGAAGGGTCAGATCCAGAGATTTACAATAAAACCCGCGTGACTGCTAAAATAAGGTATGCGTCTAAACCAATGTCTGCAACTTTAAATATTTTAGAAAACGGATTGATTGAAACTAATTTTGAAGAAATGCAAAGAGCTGTAACCCCGGGTCAGTCAATTGTATTTTATCAGGATGATTTGGTAATAGGAGGAGGTTTTATTATATGACGAACGTTACAATGATAGATTACCTTTCTAGAACATTATAATAGCCCTGACGGGGCAAACAGGGGCGCAGTAGCCACAGGTCAGACATTTATCGTGATCCACCTGAGCCAGTCCTTTTTCGTTGATAAAAATAGCATGATTTGGGCATTTTTCTATACAGGCATAGCAGGCTTCACAGTCTCCCTGATCTATATTCATTTTTTTGTGTTTTATTTCGGGAATGAAATTCTTTTTCAGCTTCCCATCCAGATAATCAATAATATCATCCACTTCTTTTTTATTACCAAAACCTATCATGGCTGAGCTGATTCCGTCAAGACTGTAAACATAGTCCAGGGCTTCCATGTAATGACCTGTTAAATTGCCTCCGCCAAAGGCTTTCATGGTAAATACGCCTATGCCTGCATCAGCAGCTTTTTTTATTGCTGAAGCCATCGCTTCTTTTGTTCCTGTAAGACCACCATTTCTGATGCCTAGACTTTTAAAATTAATTAAAGGAAACAGCACGTCACATTCTCTGCAATCAACGATTTCTTCTGCCACATCAACGTGATGGGTGGAAATACCT
>JAENWH010000046.1 GCA_016650135.1 Peptostreptococcaceae bacterium | reverse complement strand
TGACTGAAACAGTTTCTGATGGATTGGATTTAATTACCAATGTAAAAGTTGATAAAGCCAATACTTCGGATACGGATTTTGTTATACCCGGAATAATTTTCTCACAACAAATAACAAAAGATCCGGTAGAAAAAGTTTATGCTGATGGTGCATATCAAAGAACTGTGCAAGAAGCAAAAAATGCTGCCTTTTCGCCTTATTTTTGGATTATCTCCGTTTTAAATGGAGCTTATAATCGAAAAAGGAGTAGACAGCTTTCTATTTTGCCAATGCTATTTTTTATAATAGATTTAATCAATTTTTAAAAACCTACTTTTCATAGTGGGCTCAATATTGAAAATCAAATACTTAATTTTTGAAAAATGGAGACTTACTTGTTAAAAGGTGATATAAGCGGAATACAGGAGTATATTTTTAATGTTGCTAGCAAAGGAGCAGCAAAAACACTTCATGAACATTCAGTCAATATCATGAAGATTGAAGAAAAATACAAAAATGCATTAAAAGATAAGCTAGGTATTTCTGATGCTAAAATTTTTAAAGGTGGAGGCGGTTTCCATGTGACCTTTGAAAAGTCTGATGGTGTAGACATAGAGAAACTCATAAATAATTATCAGTCGCAAATTAATTCAGAATTAGAGCATTCACAGCTCTCTGTCCGTTTATCTTATGGTTGCGGAGACACATTTGAGATGGCATGGAAGGACCTTGTTAAAAAAAATAATGATAAGCGTTACCGGCTTTATGGAAATATAAATGAAGATCTTTGCAATAAATTATTTAAACCATTCAAAAAGGAGGATATATCTTCTTTTGAAAATAATATAGCGTCAATTTCGGTAGCGGCTGTAGAAAATCTGCATTGGACAAAAGAACTTATGGAATCCATAGAGGAAATAGACTTGAATAAAGAACAGAAAAAGTTGTATGAGAATATTAATAATAAGGACAAAAAAAATAATATGCCACTTATTGATTTTGATGGTTACGCTTCTTTTGCCGAATTACGCACGGGAACAGATTTTTTGGGAGTGCTAAAAATGGATGTGGATAACTTAGGAAAGTTATTCGCAAAATGTAAAACCATTGATGAGTTTGAAAAGAAAAGTGAGTTTTTTAATACTTTTTTTGGAAAAGAAAAGATAGAAGAATTACTAAACCAGACCTGGTTAGAAAGCTGGACTTATCACCAAAACATCTATTCCGTTTACACCGGTGGTGACGATTGTTTTTTTATTGGAGCTTGGGATGCTATCTTTGATTTTGCAAATGTTATACATACAGAGTTTGAAAAACAGGTTAAAGAGGAACCTAATACAGATAATATAACCCTTTCGGCTGGAATTGTTTTGCTGGATGCCAATACCCCCGTAGTGCAATTGGGTAAAATGGCAGAAGAGGCATTGTCTGAAGCAAAAAAAAGGAAGGTGGAAATAAAGACCGTAAAGAATGCTATTTGTCTGATGAATGAAGTATTCACTTGGGAGGACTATAAAGGAATCATGGAGCAAACCGAAACATTAACTGAGTTTCTTACTGATAAAAAGATTACCCGTGGAATACTCGAAAAGATAAAAAAGAGCAGTATCGGGTTCGATCGTCTTCAACAACGAATAAGAAAAGGAGAGACCTTGCCCTTTGATCGGGTATATAAACTGAAATACTATATACGTGATGTTAAAAAGGAATATGCTGACGATCTTGAAAAAAGGATCTTTCACCCATATATTGATGCTTTGACTAAAATATTAACCAATAAAAGTCAAGCATTCTCCGAAAATTACATTAACCCAATGCGCTTTCCAATGGCAGCACGGCTGGCGGAATTTAAAACAAGAAATCTAAAAAATAATACCAATGAGTGATAATAAAAATAATACAATTTTTAAAGATATAACTCCTTTGGAGTTTAATGATAGCAATAGTGAAATTACCAAACAACTTGAAAAGCTTGAAAAAGTAGTAGAAACTAAATTTGGCAATCGTAAAGATGTAGGAGTTATGGCTAATTATCTATCATCTACCCAATTGCGCAGCCTTTATGATAAAATAAAGCAGTGTAAAAAAGTTGGAGCTATTCAAATGCTTTATCCCAAAGTGGTATATATAGCTGCCCGACAAAACGATAATCTCGGAAAAAATATTGTAATGGAAATTGCCGGCTTTATAAAAGAAATTAAAACAGACGAAGAATTGCAATCTTTCAAAAAATTTATGGAAGCGGTTGTTGCTTTCCAAAAGTATTATTATCCAAGTAAAAACTAAATAATTATGGGAACATTAAAATATAAACTCATCATCATCGGACAAATAGAAGTCAAAACAGGGTTACATATCGGAGGTTCTGTATCAAATATGGAAATTGGAGCACTCGACCAAAATAATGTCATAAAAACAGCCAATGGCATTCCGTACATCCCAGGTAGTTCATTAAAAGGTAAATTGCGTAATATGCTGGCTAAAGCAGTAGGAAGTAAAGAGGTGGGCGATAAAGAAGAAAAAAGAATTGGATCGGATGCTTTATTCGGCATTAGTGGAGATGAAAAAAATAAGAATGGCAAGGAAGAAGAAAAACGAACAGAAGCATTATTACGGGTCAGGGATGCTTATTTATCAGAAAAATCGTTAACCGATTTACCGAAATTAGAAACTGATTTTGAATATTCCGAAGTGAAGTACGAGAATACAATAAATCGTGTAACGGGTGTCGCCAATCCCCGTCCATTAGAGCGTGTGCCTGCCGGTGCTATTTTTTGTTTTGAAATGATTTACGATTGTTTTGACGAAAGTGAAGAGCCTAATCATCTGCAAGCCCTTGCCTTTGCTATGAAAATGTTGCAGTACGATTCGTTGGGTGGTTCTGGTACTCGCGGGTCAGGAAAAATTGAATTCAAAAATATTAATATATCAAAAGCTGTTATTAATACAAATGATATGATAGTTAACCCTGAACAAGATTGCAATTATAATCAATTTTCTGATTTTAAAAAAGATGAGTCATATGAGGACTGTAATTATTAAAGCCAAACCTCTTTCCAGATTCCACTTTGGAAAATCGGCTATTGACAATAAAACAGGCTTGGCTGATACCTCTGATTGGATGTCGTCCGATGCGCTATTTTCAGCGTTGGTGAATAATGTTGCAAAGTATAAAGCAAATAAAACCAACGAATTTATTAAACTATTTGAAGATACCAAGGTCCGAATTTCATCTTTGTTTTATTGTCTGAGTAATGAGATGAAAATCATTTATTTTTTACCTAAGCCTGTTAATGCTAGTACAAAACTGCCTGAAGATTCACAATACCTGGTTATAAAAAAGGTAAAAAAAATACGTTTCCTGTCACAAGCTGTTTTAGAAACCTATGGCGAAGACTGGGTAAAACAAATGGATAACTTAACGACTATCGGGAATGCCATGCTACTAAAAGAAGAATTGCCGGGCAATATCAACAAAGAAATTGACGGATTGTATAAAAAAGGATTTGCAACCAATATTAATTCTCGTCCGAAACCTCTGAAAGACGAGGAAACAGGGGAAACGAAAATTCCGCAAAACGAATTGTTTCAAACAGACTATATACAACTTCCGCTGTATGAAAATTGGAAAACGCACTTTTACTTTTTAGTAGAGGACGAAAAGCTAAATGAAGAAGAGCGTAAGCTTTTGAATTTTGCTATCGACCTTGTCCGTTTTGAAGGTTTGGGGGGTAAGCGTAATGTAGGTTACGGATGGATTGATCAGATTGATAAAAATCAAACCTCTCCTTTTACGTGGGTTCCAGGAACTGAGTCTTTAAAATCGATCACTACCGGACTATTTATACCGCAAAACCTGGAAGAATTTAACCGGTTACAAGCTTACGAGCTGGTTCAAAAGGGAGGAAGAAAGATTGACAAAACAACTACATTAAAAGTTGTAAATATGATTACAGAGGGCGCGTTACTAAAAGGAACAGAAATGCCCAAAGGAAAAATGGCAGATATTTCGCCCGACGAGAATAATAGTACATATTTTCGATTAGGTATCTGCATTACTTTACCTTTAAAACACACAGAAGCATGACAACACTGGATCCAGATAAAAAACCGGTTCAAAACTATCCGCTAATGCTAACCACATTAACCCCCGTATGTGTAAAAAGCCACGAAGAACCGCTTTCTCCGCTGGCTGATTACGTGTGCAAAGGTGATCGCATTCATTTTGTGAATCCGTCTAAGTTTATGATAATTCTCAATAAAAAGAACTTAATTGAAGAGTATGCAGAAATGATAAGTGCTGTAAATACTCAGCGTGAAGGTAAACAAGATAAATTTTTGAATTTTTTAGAAAAGAATAATATTTCCATTCCTGACATATCCGACGAAAGTCGTCCTTGTTCCATACAAGGCAATTTTACTCAAATATCCCGACATATCCGTTCGGCAGGAAGAGTATATATTCCTGGTTCGACATTGAAAGGTACTATTACTACAGTCTTATTTTATGATTGGATGGGATCCAATGAAGAATTATGGAAAGATAAAATAGGAAGAATATTGGAGAATTATTCGGAACAGAGAAATAATTTAAGTAATGGAGGAATAGATGCCGGTAAAGATAGTTTCGAATTAAATTGCTTAAAGAATGAGACTAAGAAGAAGTTGGATAAAGAATATAATTTTTTGTTTGATCGATATTTGAATAGAAGAAAATCGGATAATACTTTCAACTATGCCTCTTTTTACGGTTTTGAGGATTCAAGTTTTGTCAATAAGAACGATCTTGAAATTGCTAGTTTCTTCCGCCATAATATTAATCCTAAGAATCGTTTAAATCCTCAATTATTTGAAGTGATTAAAAAAGATGTATCCTTGAATACTATTCTAACTATTCAGAAATCTGATCTATTTAAATCTAATGATGGGACCGGACCAGAATACAAAGCATTTGAGGAAACCTTTTTTAAAAGTAAGGAGCTTATTTCTTTTTTTAAAATATTAAATGATTTTAGTCTGAGCTATATAACTTTTCAAATTGAATTTATTTCTAATATTAATGCTGTAGATGAAACATCAATCTTAGATAGGTATTTAAATCGATTATTGGATCTAAAAAAGGAAATTAAGGATATACAAGCGAATAGTGCAATAGTAACATTGGGCTTTGGAAAATCGTTTCTTCAAACAACTATTACTTTACTATTAGACAATGAAATGAAAAAATATCTTTTATCGCTCAATAAAAATGCCAGTGATAAAAAGATCGCTCCAAAGACATTCTATATGAATGAAGAGGGCTATCCTTTAGGTTGGATAAAAGTTACCGACGAAAATGAAATGGCTTATAAAGAAAAAATAGATTTGCCTGATTACAAGATAGAGAATTTGCATGAGGGAGATCAAATAAAAGGAATTCTGCTCGAAAAGGGTTTTGTGGGATCGGTTCAGATTTCGTTAAACGGAGTGGCTCAAGAGGTAAAAGCAAATGGTTTATCAAAGTACGAAAAGTTTAAGAATATTGTTTTAAAAGTTGACCAACTCTACTTGTTTCAAATTAGAGTAATCAGAAATTCAATAATCAAAGAAATTAAAATCATATAATTATGCAAAAAGAAGTGATTCAGGATATTACAGAAAACTACAAGGATATTGAATCCTCAATTGTTAAGCAGCTTAATTTAAAAGTTAATAATCATCAGTTAACTGCAGGATATAATCGAGAGAAAATATGGCTGGAATTGTTTCGCCAGATAATCCCTATGAAATTTGCCATCAGACAAGGCGTTTTTTTAATCGACTCAAAAGGAAATGTATCAAAAGAAGTTGACATTGCGGTTTTTGATGAACAATTCACTCCTTACATTTTTAATTATCGAAACATTCATTTTATTCCAATTGAAGCGGTATCCGTTGTTGTACAATGCAAGAGTAAGACCATAAAAGCCAAAGAGGTAAATGAATGGTATAAGAAAATTGATGATTTACAGACCGTAACAGGAGGTATAGCAAGAATGGCAACTTTTATTGCTACAGATTCTCCAGAAACACAAAAAGCAACAAAACCAATAAGTATTCTTTGTCATATGAAAAATAAAAAGTACAATAATGAAAACTACGATCTCATTCTGTGTGCTTCAGATGAAAAGATAACTGTTAATTGGAATGACAAAGTTAATACGCTGGAGAAAGCCTATAAAAGATTTAATGGTATTACCGATATGTCAAAAATAAAAGTTGATTCTGAAGAAGGCACTCAAAAACTCAAAAGCTCATTAGATGATTTAAGTGTAAAAGACAATTCTATTCTTTCTCTAATTTTTCAACTTAATCAACTTTTGATGCTTATTAATAATCCGATGTTGTTCCCGCATCAGGCTTATGTTGACATGTTTAATGTAATTAAATAGAAATGCAGGATAAGCTATCGATAATATATTAGTAAAGCTTCTTTTTGGTTTGATATAAAATTGATATTCCAGACAATTGGAGCTATTATCAAAAAAGAGTTTAATAATAGACTAAATTTAAAATTATGAAAACAAGTTTAAATTGTGAAAGGTATCTATTGGCTAACGAGACGCTTGGTATTCATTTTGATGAGAAAAGTAGAAAGTCTAAATGTTTTTTGTGAGAATCTACTTATTTTAATGAAATTTATAAATTATTTACATGTTATTGAATTCATTTTCTTTTTAGTTTTTTTTCCTATTGTACTACATGTGTACTTTGCGAAATTTAGTTATTAATAAATGTTTGCTCATAATTTGAAAAGTAAAAATAATAATATTTTTGGATATATATATATACCATTTATATTTTACTTCCACTTAAAAGTATCTTTTAAGCATGTATATAAATTTATAATAATATTAGTGTAAACTATAAAATATACAAATTGAGAATATTATTAAACTTACAATCTGGTACCAAGCATAAATTCATTCCTATGGATTACCAGTATTATATATCGGCATGGATATATAAAGTTTTAAAAGAAGCTGACACGGAATATGCTACTTTTTTGCATGAGCAAGGTTATGGGAAAGATGAGAGTCATTTATATAAGTTGTTTTGTTTCGACCGGCTTAATTTCGGAAAGCCTAAACTCTGGAAAGAAAAGAAATTATTTCAAATATTTAATGACAGGATTTTTTTGAAAGTTTCATTTGATGTCGACGAGGGTGCTGTTAATTTTATACAAGGTCTGTTCCTGGATCAGAGATTTTACCTTGGCGACAAATTTAACGGCATAGATTTTTCCGTAATAGGAGTGAATGTATTACCTGAACCGGATTTTTCTGCTATTGTAGAAACAGTTGCAGATGAAAATCATTCTGTGGTAGAGGATGCTGACGATACAAAAAAAACTTTGGAATCCGGTGATTTTATTGTATGTGTAAAGTATCGAACAGTAACACCGTGGGTAGTTAGCTATAAGGAAAAAACAGATTTGTATGCTAAGTATCTGAGGCCGGAACATCAGATGTTTGTTCCTTGTGTAATTAAACATCTGACGGAGAAATATAACAGCCTGCATGAAGATCAGGTGTCTGATTCCGATATTCATATGGAAGTTTCACAGGATTACAAACGCAGTGGTTTTCTGATAAAACCTGGCAGCAAGAATGAGACACGTGTAGTTGGCATTCTTTGCAATTTTGCATTTACTGCTCCCGTAAAGATTCACAAAATGATTTGGAGTGCCGGCCTATGCGAGAAGAGCAGTTTGGGGTTCGGTTGGGTGGAATTGAAATAAAAATAGATATGGAATATAAGTTAATAGAACAGTATTTTGATACTGAAATTTTTCAAAATATAACGCAGCTATATTTTGATACAGTTTTACAGGATTTGCTTGTAAGATATCCAATTACAGAGGCAAAAGGCTTGTTTGTAATTGATGACAAAGTTCGAAAGGATGATTATGCCTTACCATATTCATATTTTAAATGGTCTAATTCCAAGTTTACTCATTTATGAAAAGTATTTAGAAAACAAGGGATGGATAGAAAATGACGAAGCTAAACTTTACATCAAAACGTTTATTCTTGGCTATACTTTTCACGATGCCAATAAATTGTTAAAAACAGAAAGTTTGCAAGAGGCATTAAAACAACTAAACAAAACGATTGGACAAAATGATTCAGTAAAAAACTTCTTTCCTGAATTTGAAAAGTACATAGGAGATGTTTATTACCTATGTTTATCTGACGAAGACAGGACATGTGTGCTTGCCAACCAATATAAAATTATACTTAGTGAAATACATATAAAGGAGGTTTTGGCGATACTCTGTAAATTCGCAGATAAAATTGCTTCCAATCAAAATTTTGATTCTGTGGAAGAATTATACAACTCAATTTCAAAATCGCTTTCAATCATATCCGGTATTAATATCTTTCGGAAATATGATGTGCTATTCAGAATACCTAAGAGCTGTTTATCAAACTCAGTTAAATCCTGTAATTTCTTTCCTTCATGAACCGGGAGAACGGCGTTATTCTCTTTGTCTTGATATTGCCGAAATATTTAAGCCGATAATAATAGACAGAGTCATTTTTAAAGTATTAAACAAAAAGATGCTAAAAGAATCGGATTTTGAAAAAAGTATGAATAGAATAATTTTGAGTGAAAAAGGTAAAAAACTTATGTTCAGGCTATTGAAGGCAGAATGCAGGAAACAATAGTTCATAGAACATTAAATAAATCTGTTAGTTATAGGCATCTTATAAAATTGGAATGTTATAAATTGATAAAGCATATCCTTGAAATAGAAGAATATAAACCTTTAAAAATGTGGTGGTAATATGTATATTATTTTAGTATATGATATGGGCGAAAAAAGAGTAGGTAAGATGCTTAAATTATGTAGAAAATATTTATCTTGGATTCAGAATTCGGTTTTTGAATGGGAAATTTCTGAAGGCCAATTATTGGCGTTAAAAGCTTCTGCAAAAAAGATAATGAAAGATGAGGATAGCCTTATTATTTTTAACAGCAGAAATGAGAGGTGGTTGAATAAGGACATTATTGGTAATGAGAGGGCTTCTACTGATATTTTTTTGTAACAATGTTGTCGATGTGCTTAATATTTGATTTTTATTTTTTTGCGTTTTAAACAAAAATAAATAATTTATTCTTTAATATATTGAAAATTAGATAATTAATGATAGTTGTCATTCTCCGGGAGTTTTTATAGTTTCTAACATCGACGATTTTTTACGTTCATATTAAATATGTAAATATTTGTTTTACTTATATATAACATATACTTTTGTACAATTATTAATGGGTTTTAACCGTACCATAGTGGAATTGAAATAAAATGAGCGGCTGTTCAATGTTATAATTTACCATTGTTTTAACCGTACCATAGTGGAATTGAAATTTCCACATTGCGCCGTGACTAATTTCGGCTATGATTGTTTTAACCGTACCATAGTGGAATTGAAATAGTCGGGCCCAAGTGTCGGAAATGAGTTAGAAGTATGTTTTAACCGTACCATAGTGGAATTGAAATAGTATAAATAAATTAGGTACAATGATGTGTTGTATAGTTTTAACCGTACCATAGTGGAATTGAAATTGATATTCCATTTGTTGTTTGCTGTTGATTTTCGAGTTTTAACCGTACCATAGTGGAATTGAAATGAGTATGCTTGTATGCCACACTTGGATCTTATTACAAGTTTTAACCGTACCATAGTGGAATTGAAATGAGGATGATTGTTATCTAGTCTCAGCCTCAGGAGAGTTTTAACCGTACCATAG
>JAENWH010000187.1 GCA_016650135.1 Peptostreptococcaceae bacterium | reverse complement strand
CTTGTAGATCTTGCCGATGGTTGTGATGATCCTTTCCAGCGTAATGTAGCCCTTTGATTCCTCAGTATAGGCGCCCGCTTTCTGGGCATCGATGTACTTTCTCCTTAAATGAGCATTATCCGAGTTCTAAGATAATGCTCACCTAGAACGTGAGCTTGTGGCGGCAGCCGAAAGGGAACCGGGGGATGCACTCCTGTTCCAGGAACTGCAGACACTGCTGCAGGCCATGTGCTAGGAACGGAACGAATGCGTGAGAAACGGCATCGACACGATGGCTTCCCGCACATTGGAGAAATTCAAGCGCAAGTACGACAAGATCATCAGGGACCTCAAGCAAAGCTTCCCCCCTGTCACGAAAAGGACGAACGGTTCAACCAGGGGGAGGATAGTCCAGGGCAAGACCAGGAGCCTGATCAACCGGTTTGAAAAGCACAAGGATTCCATACTGAGGTTCACCGAGGACTTCAACATAGAGCCAATGACCTCAGCGAACAAAGTCTCCGCAACATAATACGGCAGCAAATCAGAAAACCAAAAATGAAGCCAAGCCTCTCATAGCAATGAGGCTAGCTACCCTATGCCTGAACTGTTACAGAAATTCATCGTCAAAATTAAGCCAAATTAACTCAGCGCCAATAAACTTAGCAGCGCATAAGGCTTCTTGCTTACGTACTTTTGCGATCTCTTCCTTACTTAGGGCGGTAGAACCGACATTTCCATTCGTAGCTACACAAAAGAAGAGCTTAGCTCCCATTTGGGCATATCTAAAAGCAGTACCACCACTAAAAGTCTCTATATCATCCGGATGAGCCCCGAAAAACAATACATTCATACGTTCCCCTCTCTTTGTATAGACTATTTTTCACCCAATAAGTGAGTCAATGTGTAGAATTCAAGTGCTTCATAATCTCGTTCTGCTATGAGTTTATCTCGTTTTACTAGGTCAAAGGAGTCAACTTTCTTTTCAAGCAATTTCACCATTGCCATACTGTTTTCAATATGACGGTAAGACACTTCAATTTTTTGAGTTCTCATAGCCTTCACATCGAGTCCAATAAATTCACCATTACTTCCATATCCATGGCGTTTTAATACCATTACTTGGTTGAATGCTTGACGCAGATTTTCAGAAGCAAAACTCTTATCTTGATCGTATCTTGCTCCATTTTGATCATTGAGGTGAACTCCCCATAGTTTTTTGTTGGCTAAGGCAAACCCTATCTCTATAGCTGGGTCAAGTCCTGCTAAAATACAGTGGGCACTTTCAATCAATCCACCGACTCTCTTAGGGTCACTTGTTAAATGGGTAAGAGCCAAAACGTGTCCAATTGTTGGACAGAAACTTCTGTCGATGGGTTCATTTGGCTTTGGTTCAATCAATACTCTAATAGTAGGGTCATAATTAAGGATTGAGTTAATCCCTTCTACTAATTTTTGGGTTCCCCATACTGGGTCTTTACTTTCTTGGCATAAAGTCCCTTCTCTAGCGAGCCAGAGGACAATTCTGTCACAGCCTAATTTTCGTGCAATATCTACTGACCTTTGAGCTCTCCAGATAGCAAAGTCCCGATCTTCTTTACTATTAGAAGTAAAACCACCATCGGAAGTATGAGGATCCATCCATAATCTTGGAGCCACAAATTCAGCTTCAAGTTTATAGCTATCAAGAAGACCTTTTACTTCTTCTGCTCTTTTTTTGATCTGTGCTTCATTTAGGTTATTCATCTCTGGAACAGCATCATCATCATGGAATTGTACTGCATCCAGTCCAAGTTCTTTAAACTTCTTCACTTTATCTTCAAATGAAATTGGTTTTCTAATTCCAGGGCCAAATGCATCTTCACCTTCGTGTACGTTCCAGGGCCCAGTTGAAAATCTAAATTTTGACATACTAATTTCTCCTATTTATTAATTTTTTCTCTTTTATACTTTTTCCCAACGTCTGTGTTCAACGCTTTTCATAACCGATTCTAATATCCTCATCTCTTCATACCCTGTTTGGAATGTAGGACGGTCATTAGTAATTTCAGCACCTACCCCTTTTTCTATAGCTAAGTAGAAATCTTCAAATAGATGCTTCACTACATCTTGATACCCTAGTGGGTGACCAGCTGGAAGAACTGCATATCTAGCTGCTTCTGGATACATCAAACTTGCGTTTTCAAGAAGTTCTTCGTTTGGTTTAAACCGGTGGCCTATCCACAAGCGGTTTGAATCTTTATGGTTCCATGCATAGGAGCAGTTAGTTCCATAGAGTTCAAAAGCTGTTTCTGATTTTCTTCCATTACACACTTGGCTCGTTGTAAAGCTTCCTGGAATATTACCTTCTAGGCGGAAGTGAACAGCCGCATACTCTTCGAGGTTACATTCAAATAATTCAGAGTCATCCTCTTTTACTTGTTGAAAAGCGAGCACTTGTGCTTTTGGTCTTTTCCTAAATGGGATAAGGGTAGCAAAGTCTCCCATCACTTCAACAACTTTTAATCCTGTTAAGTACTGGATAAGGTCAAACCAATGGCTTCCTAAATCTGCCATAACGTTAGAGATTCCATTTTCTTTTTTCTCTAATCTCCAACTATAATCATCTTCAGTACTAAGCCAATCTTGGAACCACGTACCGTGAATCAGTCTCACTTTCCCCATTTCACCGTGACGAATTCTTGCTGCTGTTTCTTGTACTACTGGGTAGTATCTATAGCAGAAATCAACTCCAGTGACTCTATTGGTCTTTACGGAGAGTTCCCACAACTCTTTTGCTTCTTCAAGAGTAATAGCCAGTGGTTTCTCTGAAAGGATGTGTTTACCATTAAGTAATGCTTTTTTATTAATCTCAAAATGAAATTTGTTAGGTGTACAGTTGTGGATGACATCTATAGTGGGGTCATCAACTATATCTTTCCAATCGCTTGAATATTTCTCAATTCCATACTTTAGAGCTGATTTCTTTGCTAGGTTAATATTATTATCGACAATAGAGGCAACTTTAACTCCCCCTAAGCGTACTAATTGCTCAAGATGGACGTTTCCAATATACCCAGCTCCTATTAAACCAACACGAATCATATCTCAATTCCCCCTTTTCATCTTAGTATGACTAAAATTATATTATAACGCATATAGGCTCAAGTTAACCAAATAAATTTAACCTTTTTGTATTTTTATATATAAAAGTATATATTTCCTTGTGTATTTTAGGTAATTTAATATATTATATACTTAATAAGGCGATTACATTCAGTATAGAATTGGCTTTGAATTTGGTTTCACTACATATTGTTGCCCTTGTCAAATTGTCTGCAATATTGCAATACCTGTAACATATACAGCAGTTTATATAGATAGTTAGGAGCATAAGATGACAAATCTTAAGAAAGACGAACTAGAAATAATTAAAAGTATTCAGATGCTAGATATCCCTACCCGGCAATTAATTAGCGAAAATGTATTTTTAAGTGTACAAAAAGTTTCAGTTGTCTTGAAATCACTCGAAAAAAAAAAGATTATTGGAAAAAGGAAAAAATCCTTTTCCTTAAGTGGAAGACCATCCTATATATATGAAGTAAATCCTCATCAGATGTATACTATTGGGGCAGCTATAGATAATCAAAGTATCACCACAGTAATCATTGATGCAACAAAAGAGATAGTTAAAACAACCCATATAGTGTTCTCCCAAGAGGCTCTTTCGAGTAACAACACAACAAAATTGTTAGATGAGATAATCCAAGCAATAAAATTAGCTACAAGTGAACTAGAAAAGGAGGAAAAAAAACCTATTGCAATCGGGATTTCTCTCCCTGGGATGATTGATACTGCCCGTCGTGTTTGGCTTTCGGGTCTTCACCTGCTCGGAATCAATAATTTAGATATAAATAAAGAAATTTGTAAGAGAATGGATTTTCCTGTCTATGTGGAAGATCAAGCTCGAGTTATCACCAACTATGAGAAATCTGTTGGCCATGGCAAAGGGCTAAATGATTTTGTTGTCCTCTATCTTGGGGTTGGGGTTGGTGCTGGAATTATTATTAACAATTCAATATACCGCGGAGCACATGGAACTGCTGGTGAAATCGGTCATATCACCCACGCTCATAATAATTATAGGTGTAGTTGTGGAAATGTGGGGTGTTTAGAGACGGTAACCTCCTTAGAAGGAGTGATTAGAATGTTTCAAGAGCGCCTCTCAGAAGGGGTTTACTCTCTTTTACAGCCAGAGAATCTTACAATAGAGACAATTCTTGACGCAGCCCGTAAAGGGGATAAATTAGCTCGCACTACTCTATATGAGATAGGGCAATTTATAGGGGATGCATGTATTACTTTAATTAATTTATTTAACCCCGAAAAAGTAATTATTACTGGCCCATTAGAAATTCTTAAAGATTATTTTACTGATGCAATACATCTATCTCTTAATAGTAAAATATTTCCTAGCATTCTCGAACACACGAGTATACAATTCACCCCCTACTCTTCGAAAAATGAAGCATACGGTGCTTCCCTCTTTGCGATAAGTCAATATTGGGATGATTTATTAAGTAGTGAATTTTGAGCATCCAGCTTCCCTTTACCCTAATTCCCTTGCTCTATCTTTGCCGGAAAAAAGAAATTATGGGGGCCTTTAGAAGCAATCTCTTTGAATTTTCGGCAATGATCGTTATTTCAACCGTTGTCATTATGCTAAACGCGT
>JAENWH010000228.1 GCA_016650135.1 Peptostreptococcaceae bacterium | reverse complement strand
CCTTTCACAAGATTAACACCAAAAGGCGTTTGCACATTTATATTACGAAGCACGAAATCAAGACCTATTTCACTTCTGGTTTTAGAATTTGCTATTCTCATTCCCTACTCCTCTAAAAGTGTACTCTCCACTTAAAAGTTCAATATTCGCCGCGTTGTTCAGGTAATCTGCCTCACGTCAACGATTGGAATTCCTTTAATCACTGCTCTCATTTCACTCATCAGAATATCGCTTTCAAAGCAATATCCCTGTGGTGAATACGGGTTAACTGTTATTGCAGCAACCTTAATATTATCAAGTACCAAAACATGAAGCCCTTTTTTAACTCGCTGCTGCCATGTCATATAATCGATGAATATTTTTGTTGGATCCTTCAGCACAATTTTTATTTTTTTTAATTTATGTGTGTCAATATCTGCCAGTACATTATTTGTTAATGCCCCTGGAAAGAACAAATACTCCGTATCATTATCAATCATTTGATCAATTACCGGACTTGCTCCCAACCCTGTTTTCAGTTCAAGTACCTTAACTTCCCTGATTCCTTCTTTTTTCGAAATAATAACTATTCTTTCTTTTTTTATATTTTCGCCAATCAGCCGTTTAACCTCTAAATCTTCAAGAACAGGCAATCCGTAAATGTGAACAGTGTGAGCCGTCTCTTCAACCACCTTTTTAATGGTTCTCGACAAAACTGCACCCGTTGCCAGAATAATTGCATCCGATGTTTCAGGTGCCGCAATCGATTTTCTGTCGATTGCCCCATCAATTAAAACGATTTGAACTCCTAAATCCAGCATTTCCTTGCAAATCTTTTTATGATCAACCGTATTCACCGGTCCGGCGATTTGAACATATCCGCTTTCTGCCACTCTGCAAAGCAGTAAATCACCTATTGCAGTTGAATATTTAGTCATCTCTAAGATTTCAAGGCCTGCATCTGCAAGTTCATAAAGCTGTGTTGGCACAGAAACAATAGTTCCTGCATCTAGAAAGACCTTAGGTTTATCTGTACCTGTAACCAAATCCGAGCTTTCTCCATCTCTACCTGTTGAAGTAATGCCTAAAATAATATTCTCATCCATTGCTTCTTCAATTAAGTAATTGAGAGCCGTGGTTTTTCCAGAATTTTTAGCCATACCGACAATAGAAAGCGTTTTATATTTTCCCAGCAAATCATATAGTAAGCCCATAATTTCCCTAACTTTAAACAAAATCACACAGCCAATAAAGCTTGGCTCTTTTGGCTGTATGACTTGAATTAATTTTTATTTGTGTTCGTTACGAGTATGACGTTGCAGTCCTTGTGGTTCAAGGGACAATCTTTCACCCTGTTCCAATCCTGCCACACCCTCATAATGGTGTTTTTTCTTACCTGTACAGTAATCACATGTGCAATCAAGTTTTTTCAGATTTTCCGGTTCAGTGTAGGTTGTAATAACACCTTCATAATTTCTAAGCACCACTTTACCTGGGCTTTGTGAAATCAAATACTGTGGCATTACCGGAATTTTTCCGCCGCCGCCCGGTGCATCAACTACAAAAGTAGGAACTGCATACCCCGATGTATGTCCTCTTAATGCCTCTATTATTGCAATTCCAGCGGATACAGGAGTTCTAAAATGCTCAATTCCCAAAGATAAATCACACTGGTAAATGTAATATGGTCTGACTCTGTTTTTTACTAAGGCATGTACCAGTTCTCTCATAATATGAGGACAGTCATTCACACCTCTTAATAAGACAGATTGGTTTCCAAGAGGTATTCCTGCATCGGCAAGTTTTCTTAAAGCCTCTTCTGCTTCAGGAGTCATTTCCTTAATATGATTAAAGTGTGTATTGAGCCAAACCGGATGGAACTTCTTCAGCATTGCGCAAAGTTCATCTGTAATTCTCTGTGGCATTACAACTGGCGTTCTTGACCCCAATCGAATAATTTCGACATGTGGAATTTTTCGAAGCTCTGTGAAAATATATTCAAGCACTTCATCACTGACACAAAGACAATCTCCTCCTGAAAGCAGCACGTCTCTTACCTGTGGAGTTTTTTTGATATATTCAATACACTTGTCAATATCTTCTCTAGTTCTGGCTCCATCATTTTCACCGGCAAGTCTTCTTCTAGTACAGTGTCTGCAATACATGGAGCATTGGTCTGTAATCAGAAAAAGCACTCTGTCCGGATATCTGTGTGTAAGTCCAGGAGCTGGAGAGTCTTCATCCTCATGAAGAGGATCAAGCATATCTGCGTCTCCTCTGTGAGTTTCCGCAAGGGTTGGTACAGCCTGCATTCTTACGGGGCACCTTGGATCATCCGGATCCATAAGGGAAGCATAATAAGGAGTGATTCCAACTCTGAAACCATCCATAACTTTTTCTATATCTTTCTTTTCCTGATCGGTTAAGTTAACAACCTGTGAAATTTCTTCAACGGTGGTCAGTCGGTTTTCAACCTGCCACGTCCAGTCATTCCATTGTTCCGAAGTGACATCCTTAAATAATGGAATGTCCTTCCAATTTCTTCTACCTGACATTTTTTCTCCTTTCAATTATGAATACATCTTTGAAAATAGTTCTTTAATTGCTGGGGATTCTCTTAGAACCTGCAATGCGATTTCTGCATGTCCCTTTGTATATCCGTTTCCAACGATCATATTTACGTCTTTTCCAACGCCTTCAGCACCAAGTGCCGCTTTTGTAAAGCTTGTTGCCATTGAGAAGAAGTATACTGTTCCATCATCCTTACATGCAAGGATAGATGCCATTTCTGTATTTTCAATGTTTACACAGTTAATAACAATGTCTGCTAATTTTCCATCTGTCAATGCAGATACCTTTTCGTATATTCCCACTGCATCCGTTGCATCAGCTGCAAAATATTCATCTGCAATATCAAGATTTCTAGCACGTTCTGTTGACTTTTCACTTCCACCAATGCAGATGACTTTACCGGTTACTCCAGCTCTCTTCTTTGCCTCATACAGACAAAGTATTCCAGATTTTCCGCCGCCACCGATGACAACGACTGTATCACCAGGCTTTACTAATTTAGCTGCCTGTGCAGGCGCTCCTGCAACATCAAGAACGGATAGCGCTAATGTTTCTGGAAGATCCTTAGGAAGCTTCGCATAGATTCCGCTTTGGAATAATATGGCTTGTCCCTTTATATCAACCTGATCAATGTCAGGTCTTACGGCAAGAATTTCTTCAATTACAAGCGGTGTAAGTGACAAGGATACCAATGTCGCAATTTTGTCGCCAACCTTCAAATCTCCAACGTAAGCCGGACCGATTTCCTTAACTGTTCCAATAAGCATGCCGCCCGAACCAGTTACAGGGTTTTTATGTTTTCCTGCTTTTGCAACAATACCCTTCATTATTTTCTTAATTTCTTCTATATCTCCATCAGCCTGCTTTTCAATCTGCGTAAAACTGGCTGAATCAACATTTAAAGTTTTAACATCAATTAATACTTCATTATCATAAATTTCCATTGTGTTATCAATTACATCAGCCGGCTGTGGTAAAACTCCCTTAGGCGAGATTACTCTGTGTGTTCCAAATGGGTTTCCTTTTTTCATTTTTCTTCCTCCTATAAAATAAACTTTGGATTTAATTTTGAATAACATATATTCTATCTATTATGAATAACATATATTCTACCTATATATATAGCAATTTTTATGCCAATTTGACTTATATCCACTATCCCCTTGATTGCAACAGATTTTTTGTTTCTTTTTTGAATATCAGCAATATGCGAACCGATTTTGTCCGCTTCGCCAAAAACACCGAACCTTTTATGGTTCGGTGTTTTTTAGAGTTTATATTTTCTTAGAGTTTATATTTTCTTTTTTTTCTAATCAATTGAGTCTGGCTAATCCCAATCCCTTTCGCGGCTTTTCTGGTTGATCCATATTTTTCACATGCATACTTGATTATATTCTTTTCAAAACTGCCGACCACATCATCCAGAGAAATTATTTTTTCATCTGAAAACTGGTTTTCCCCTGCTTCCAAGCTTAAATTTTCAAACAAATTGCTCTTAAGCGCCTTCATTACGTCAAGAAGAGTTATTCTGTCGCTCTTGCTTCCTATAAGTATTCTTTGAATTGCATTTTCAAGTTCTCTTATGTTTCCTGGCCAGTCACACTGTTGAAGAT
>JAENWH010000537.1 GCA_016650135.1 Peptostreptococcaceae bacterium | reverse complement strand
GTAACTTTTTCTGCTTTAGTTGGCGCCAAAAATATAAATTATCAGAGTACAATATATGAAATGAACGATAAGCTGCAAGCCTTTGAAGTGAAACCTGGCATAGAAGAGCTAAATTATCAAGCCCTGTATCCGGAAATGATAACACTTCAGCCAGAAAAGTCAATCTATCAGGAAAAAACCGTTTACCTTACCTTTGATGACGGTCCTTCAGCAAGAACTTTGGAAATACTTGATATTCTGAAAACATACAAAATAAAAGCCACCTTTTTTGTAACAGGAAAAACGGATGAAGCATCCGTGAACATTATGAAAGAGATTGTAAGGCAGGGGCACACTATCGGCATTCATACTTACACACACAAATACATTGATATCTATGCTTCTGTTTCAAGTTACCTGGAAGATTTTCATGACGAATACCAGCTGATTTATGAATCCACTGGTGTGAAACCAGAAATATACCGCTTCCCCGGAGGAAGTATTAATGCCTATAACCGAGCCTGCTACCAGCAAATCATCGCAGAATTGAGCAGAAGAGGTTTTGTGTATTTTGACTGGAACATTTCCATGCAGGATACCGCAACAAGGGCCAGTACTGCCAGTATCATTCAGGCCAGCATAACTGGGGTTGATCAATATAGCCGGGTTATTCTTCTTGGCCATGACAGTTCGGAAAAACAGGCAGGCGTGGCAGCCCTTCCCATGATTATTGAAAAATATATGGAGGCCGGATTTGCTTTTGACAAACTCACGAAGGAGGATGTTCCTATATCCTTCTCTTACATTGAATAACTTTTTTCTGTTTGCAACTATTAAAACCCATGCTTGCGTATTACAGTTAATTATGATATAATTTTTTCAATAGAAAAAGGGAGTAGCTAGCAATTATAATCAAATTAATTGTAGTATTTGCGTCAATACGGTTAATAACCCGCGAATATTTTAAACAGCAAGACTTTTACTAAGGCTCAGGCCCTGGTAAAAGTCTTTTTTTGAGAGGTGAAAAAGATGTTTTTTAGAAAAACAAAAGAAGAAACACTAGCTGATTTGGGTACGCAGGCAGAAGGATTGACAGAGGCACAAGCAGAAGCACAAAGAGAAAAATATGGAATGAACCAGTTGGAGGAAGCCAAGACCAAATCGGTTTTAATGGTTTTCCTTTCTCAATTTGCGGATTTACTGGTAATCATATTAATTGCTGCAGCAGGGATTTCAATCTTAACGAATAACATTGAAAGTACACTTGTAATTTTATTTGTTATTATAATGAATGCAGTATTGGGAACTGTTCAGCATTTTAAAGCAGAGCAGTCACTCAAAAGCCTGAAAGAACTTTCTGCACCTTTAGCAAAGGTTATCAGAGATGGTTCTAGAAAAGAAATTGATGCCAGGGAAATTGTTGTTGGAGATATCATTCTCCTGGAAGCTGGAGACATTGTCCCTGCGGATGGAAGAATCATCCAAAATTATTCAATGCAGGTGAATGAAAGTGCTTTGACTGGGGAATCGGTTGCCGTGAATAAGTTTGATCAAAAAATTGATTTAGAGGACGTCTCTTTAGGAGATCAGAAAAATATGGTTTTCTCCAGTTCCCTTGTAACCTACGGCAGGGCACTGGTTGCCATTACAGCT
>JAENWH010000278.1 GCA_016650135.1 Peptostreptococcaceae bacterium | reverse complement strand
CTCAGAGAATCCAAACCAGAATAAAATCCAAACCTACGAGTAAAAATCGATTTCTATAATGGGATTCTTGTACAAACAAGTTTGGATTTTATTTTTACTTATTTTTACTTTCTAAGCCCGCAAAGACCCTTGAGGGAGTTGTTGTCAGTTTTCCATTTTGGAGAAACATTTTTATCATTCTCACTTTCGAGTGTCGATAGCGCCTTCAGTTCCTGTTCCTGGGAAATATCAATGTATACCATTGTTGTCTGCAACTGTGCATGGCCAAGCAGAAAGGAAATTTGTACGATGTTAATGCCATCTTCAAGCCAATGGGAAGCCTTCGCATGGCGGAACTGGTGTGGATGAAGATTAAGAGGCACATCAGGGCATATATCATGTGCGACCCTGGCGTATATCTTCAGACGCTTATCAATTGCAGGAGGAGTAATCATACAATACTTGCCTCCTACTCTTGAGAAGAACAGGTATGCATTAGAATCGGGAGTATCGCCATGAAATTCTTTCAAATACTGTTTGAGATGTGATCCAGCCTTTGGAAGAATATATGCAGTTCGGATTTTATCCCGTTTTCCAATAACCGAAATGTATGGCTTGATACCATCAAGATGTACCTGTCCGACCTTCAAAGAAAGAATCTCATTGATTCTCGTTGCCGTTGCATAAATCAGAATCATAAAAGTGATATCTCTCCTGCCAATCGGCGTAGTTTGATCCGGCATTTCCAACAGCTTTTTTACAGCTTCTTTTGTCAATCCTTCTACTTTTCTCTTCGGCGCTTTCCGCTTTTTTATCGTTGTCGCTTCCTGATAGATGTTTAGTAAACCCGCATTCTGATTGCCGACATATTTCAGAAATGCTCTGAACGAGCCCAACCTCACATTGCATGACGCTGGTTTACAATTTCGCTCATTTTTCAGCCATACAAGCCATTCTTCTATCCATTTCTTTTGAAAACAATTCCAATTGAGAGTCGCAGCTGTCACCTTCTTAGTATCTTCCAGAAATTCAACATAAAGTGTAATAGCGGTCTCATAAGACTTGAGAGTATTGTTGCTTCCAGTCATGTAGATGGGTGCATATTCGTGCAAGAAGCTTGAAATGTTACGGGAGACGGCAATTGCTTCATTCGTCGCTTTCTTCATATGCCACCTCCGGAATAATGTCATTAAAACTATTTTCTGTCTTATCTTTGAGAATTGACGAAATGGCAGGAACCAGTGAATAATAGCCCTTGGTGCTTTCCAAGTCGCAGTGTCCCATACTTTTACTGAGATAAACGAGTTTGTCGAAGAAGTTAAAACCTTCATCAATCCATTGATTTATGTTTGCAACAGCGTAGTGATGGCGAAATGCATATGGAATCGCATTTGTACTGCTGACTTTTCTCCAAAGCTTTCTAAAATGAACGTCAACCCAGTAATTGGGATGGAACAATCCTTTATGATCGGGGAAAAAATATTCTCTATCTGGGCAGAGTACTAACATAGCTTCATCATAATATTTCATCAATTCAAGCATTGAATCATGCAATGCTACATAATGCTGGTTGAATCCTTTAGTTTTTTTGATACTAATGACCCCTGCTTTCAGATCAATATCATTGCGTTTCAGCTGTCTGGCCTCAGTAGTACGCATGCCTGTGCTGTAGAGAAGGCGGAAGAAAACCGGTAGGGTCAATTGAAGGTTTCGGCAGTTTCGCTTGTTTCCGTTGAAAGCTACATGGTCACATACATCAAAGAATCTTTTCAATTCATCTGCCGTAAACGGATGTGGAATATATGTAGAAAGTCGTGCTACCGGAATCTCAGGATCTTTTATGTTTATCCGTCCGCGTTCTCTTTGGTATTTCAGAAAGTGTTTTATTGGTCGGCATCTGGAAATAAAAGTGTTAATCTGCTCTGTTGGTCTCTTTGAGCACCAACCATAAATCATTTCCTGTTTCAGTTCTTTCGCATCAGGCCAATTCTGACTGCAATAGCTGTCAAGACTGCTCAAACAACCTGCTCTATGCTCTGTCCAGCTTCCAACAGTTTTGCAATATTCCATATATGGTTCCATTAACTCAGAGCCAATGAAAGAATATGT
The DNA here is from genome assembly GCA_016650135.1 of Peptostreptococcaceae bacterium. The sequence goes on along the minus strand of JAENWH010000278.1, from coordinate 1,560 downwards.
TCTCATGATTCGAACACCTCCTTCGGTACAGGAAAATCTTCGATGCTTAAAGCGCATTCCTTGAGGTGTACAAAATCTGCTGAAAGATATGATTCAATCGAACTCGGTGATGAATGCCCAAGTGTCTGCGAAATTACGGGTTGAGGAACGCTGTTTCCAAGCATTGTAACAACCATGTGATGCCGGAAAAGATGTGGATTCTTTTTGTCTCCGGAATTCTGCCTGATAGCCGCTTCGTTAAAGACTTTCCTCACAATGCTGCTAACGGTGCTTCCTGTAATAGGACTTCCTGGCGTCGAATATCTGGTGCTCAAGAATAAATGTGCATCATCAACATTGGGACGTTCATTTTTAATATAATCATAGATTGTATTGCCAAGTACCGGTAGCAATGGAATTGTGATAGGCATTTCTGTCTTCTTCTGGCAGATTTTTATTGTATCCGTCTCCCAGCCAATGTCATTCAGCTTAAGATCCGCGACATCACCTCTCCTCAACCCTGTAAACAGCAATGTCATACATACAGCTCTATCTCTAAGAGAAAGAGTGGACTTCTGGCTGTCCAATGCTTCTCTGAGTTTTGTAATCTCATCTTCTTCGAGATACTGTATATTCTTCTTGCTTTTTGGAATCTTTGGCAGATAAGTGAATACGGTTAAACATTCATCATGTTTCCACCATAGACCGGACAGGAAAATTCGCTGTAGATAATTAGATGTGGCAGATCCACATCTCAGCTTTCCATCATCGGTTTGGAAATATGACAGAACATCTTTTTCTTTTATTGATGAAATGGTCATACATCCGCGTTCCTGCATTGTGAAAAGAAAAGATACTCCAATCTTACATACACTGCTTATTGTTGAATCTTTATTTCCCTTTTTTCGATGTTCCTGTTCATAATTGTCAATCAGTGTCTTGAAATCATCTACTAGGAAATCATATTTGCCCTTCTTCATGATTGAATGGCGATGACCATGTACAGGAAAAATGTGATCGGTCTCAAACTGTTTTAGAGTTCCGAGGATGCTTGCATATATAGTCGAAACTCTTTTTGTAATACCCTTGAGATAATATACATTATATACTTCCTCATAGCTCTGCCATTCGTTTTTATCTGCGTTAGTCAGTATGAAATTGATTACAGCTTCATGGGTGTGTATGTATGATTCACTGTAACCGTGTTCGACCATATGCTGCAGAAGTTCTTGATTGTGACTTTTAAGATAGTCAAATATCATATTAAAATTCCTCCTCAAATAATTATTTTACAGTTGCCTGTATATCAATTATACAAAGAGAAGCATAAAAAATCCAAACTTTTAAATGTTGTAAATAGCTTTATTGCAAGTATTTTTACACATAGGTTTGGATTTTATTCTGGTTTGGATTCTCTGAGAAATCCAAAAGTTTGGATTTCTCAGAGAATCTGTTAATAGAATTCGGATAGCATTTGCTCAAGGATGTTCCACCCTTGAAAATACAATTATCTAAAAAACCATTGTCTTGAATGTTTTTTAGTATTTTCACAATAAAATAATCTTTTTTAATCGCTTTCTG
>JAENWH010000167.1 GCA_016650135.1 Peptostreptococcaceae bacterium | reverse complement strand
TGTCTGGTGAGCATATAATAAAAATACGGCAGTCGTAATAGTCGTCAGTGTGTCTACAGCAACAACTCTATTTTCAAGTTCCTTGCCTTTAATCAAACGAATAAATGCAAGTAAAATTCCAGCAATAATTAATCCAATAATTAGGTACATCATATGTCAAGCACCCCTTTCAAGTTTTTTTCAAACGGTTCAACAATGCTTTCGGCACTTTTCAGTCCGTTTCCGTCAACTACATGAATATATAGATCATTGTCAATCAAATCTATTGTCAATGTTCCCGGTGTCAATGTTATCGCATTAGCCAGAAATGCTCTCCCTATTTTTGACTCGATTGTCGTATGGACTTTGACGATTTTCGGTGAAATCGGTAAAATTGGTGAAAGAACAATTTTTGCCATTATTAAGTTTGCCACAATCAATTCCCATATAAAAACAAATATGAATTTTATGCCGTAGATAATTCCAGAAATTTTGAAGTTCCTTTTGCCTTTCATCCTTGTTATAGCCAGTATCGAAATACTAAAACTTAATATTACACCTACGATCATTTCTTGCCCCGACTGCGGGAAAACTAATCCTGTCCAGATGAGAAACAATGAAATAAAAAGTAATATAAAATTTACCATATGTATTACACCTCCATCAACGTTTGTATATTGTATTCAATTATTTGCCACGTGTTTTATCTTACGTCAAATCACTTAAAAAGTAAACAAAAAAAACAAAGAATCAGGATATTATTTAAAAATCAGATTTCTGTTAATTCAAACTTCCCGGATGCCGAATAATTATAATTTATCCCTGACCAGCATTGAAACGAGTAAAGTGAAATACGGGAATCAAATTAAGATATTATAAAACTGATGTGCGGAGAAATAAAAGAAAGGAACCTTAGCTTAGAGCTAAGGTTCCTTTCTTTAAAATTTTTGTAATATTACCTGATTTCAGAATTACATCCAGTTGTTAACAGTTTCTTCATTTTCTGCAATCCACTTTACAGCTGCTTCCTCTGGATCCATACCCTCGACAATCAATGCCTCCAGGCTTCCAATATCAGCATCAGTCATCGCGAAATTTTTGATCATTTCTGCAACATCAGGATTTTCAACAGTAAAGTTTTTATTTGCAAGAGTATGAAGCTCCTCTGCATCGCCAAATGACAATTTATCATCTGTTAAATATTTAACGTCATATTTTGCAAACATCCAATGTGGACTCCATCCTGTAATGGCAATCCATTCTTCATTTTTATATGCCTTTTCAAATGCTGCCATCATTGCAGCTTCGCTACCCTGAATAACTTCAAACCCTAGTCCATAATCTTCATTTGCAGCATTAGCTGCTTTCATAATCCCTGCTCCAGGATCAATTCCAATTATTTCTCCATTAAACTTATCCTTGCTTGCTGCCATCTCTTCTATTGAAGCAATGTCAACATATTGCGGCACGACAATTCCAATCTTTGCATCTGCCTGATACCAGATTCCATAGTCATCAAGGTTGTCCTGGTACTCATTCCAATAACTTTCATGGGTTATTGGCAGCCAGGAGTCAAAGAATACATCCAAATCACCCTTGTCCAGACCGACATAAAGCGGTGCTGCATCAAGTTGAGTCAATTCAACCGTATAACCCTGATCTTCAAGGATTACTTTCCATAGGTTGCTCACTGCTACACATTCGGCCCAGTTAACCATTCCGATATTAACTGTCCCTTTTGATTCGTCAGCTTTTGCAGGTTCGCTATCATTTCCTGAGCAACCTGCTAACGTTGTCATAGATAGAGCCAGAATCAACCCAATAACCATAAACTTTTTAAATCTTTTCATTACAAAATTCATAAGCATTTTCTCCTTCTTATTTCTTATAGTAAAAACTTTTCATCTATTTTCAGTTCGCTTTGAACGTCCAATCCCTTGAGTTATTCTGTCTAAAACCATTGCCAAAATTACGACAGCCAAACCGTATTCAAACCCCATGCCTACCTGCATCTGTCCGATTGCGTAAAGAACGCCTGCTCCCAATCCGCCTGCACCAATCATCGCAGTGATTACAACCATGGAAAGTGAAAGCATCATCGTCTGATTCAAACCTGCCAGAATAGTTGGCTTAGCCACCGGGAATTGTATTTTCCAAAGCAGTTGCCACGGTGTGGAACCAAAGGCTTCACCAACCTCGTTAAGATCCTCTGGCACCTGCCTAAGCCCCAAATCGGTAAGGCGTATAATGGGCGGCATGGAAAAAATTATCGTCGCAAAAATGGCAGCGAATCTTCCCAGTCCAAAGAACATCAGTGCTGGAATAAGATACACAAACGAAGGCATCGTCTGCATAAAATCAAGAACTGGTGAAATTATTCTATGGAAAACTTTGCTGCGCCCGCCAAGTATTCCCAAAGGTATTCCTATCAATACCGAAATTACTGTGGCAAAAACCACGAGGGTTACAGTACTTAAAAAATCTGGCCACAATTCAAGATTGTATATTAGTCCAAGCCCAAGAGCTGAACCTAGCGCAAGCTTCCAGCCGGAAGCTTTAATTGCAATGGCAGCAACCAATAATATCAAAACCCACCACGGCAAAAATTCAAGAACTGAATTCAAACCTTTTACCATTACGTCAATTCTATCTGAGAATGCATCTAAATTTTTACCGAAAGCATCCAAAAACCACTCTACGCTGCTGTCAATTGCATCACCGATCATTAATTTATTCATTACTGTCAACCTCCTTATCGTTAGCTAGTGCAGCCAGTACCGAACCCCTGACCAAAATCCCCAGGAGTCTGTTTTCGTCATCTATAACCGCTGTAGGAAGCTTGCCTTCTGCTACAATTCCGATACTGTCTTTAATTAAAGTATCTTCCTTAAGAATCGGTCCTTGATTCAATTTAACATCTGCAAGACTCTCGACATCATTTTTTTTGGCATCCAGTGCTTCGTCAATTGTTATAACACCTTTGAGATGCTTTTCTCTGTCCACGACGAATATACTTGAAAGTCCATATTGTCTCATTGCTCTGATTGCAACGGTTGGCCCATCTTTCAGCGTCATAAGCGGCTGAGCCTTCTTCATGGCATCTTTCACTGTAAGTATATTGCTCATGTCAACACCACTAACAAACTTTGACACATAATCATCAACCGGGTTTTTCGTAATTTCTTCAGGAGTGCCAACTTGTATAAGCTCTCCATCTCTCAAAAACGCAATCCTGTCACCCAGTTTAAGAGCCTCATTCAAATCATGGGTTATAAATATAATGGTCTTATTCATTTTCTGCTGCAATCCAAGAAGTTCATCCTGCATCTCTTCCCTTATTAGCGGGTCAAGTGCACTGAAAGCTTCATCCATCAGCAGGATATCTGCATCGTTAGTCAACGCTCTGGCAAGACCTACACGTTGTTTCATTCCGCCGCTAAGCTCGTCCGGGTATTTATCTTCCCAGCCTTTCAATCCTACAATATCCAGAATTTCCATCGCCTTCTTTTCCCTTACATCCTTCTGAACCCCCTTGACTTCCAGTCCATAAACCGTATTGCTTAAAACAGTACGGTGTGGAAGAAGCGCAAACTGCTGGAAAACCATTGCAGTCTTTTCCTGACGGAATTTACGAAGATCTTTTTTACTTAATGCGGTTATGTCTGTACCCTCAATTATTATTTCACCCGAACTCGGCTCGATTAATCTGTTAAGGCATCTTAATATTGTGGACTTTCCGCTTCCTGACAATCCCATTACTACAAATATTTCTCCTTCTTGAACACTGAAACTGATGTTGTTAACTCCTATTGTATCTGAGGTTTCTTTCAGTATTGCATCTTTACTCCACCCTTGCTCCATCAACTTTAGAGCCTTCTTTGGATTGGGTCCAAAAATCTTAATTAGATTTTTCACTTCTAGCTTTTCCATACTCTTTGTTTCTTCTATCATTCTTGCCTCCTATTAACCTATGGATTTATTTTTAATGCCTATTTACCTGCTGTTTAAACCAGAAATTAAAAAGACTGCAGGCATTCACCCGCAGCGTCATCAAAAAAGGCACAACAAAAAAACTTAATAATAACCTTCTCTTCCAACGCTTACGAGATTAGCTGACGGGTTCGGGCGGAAGTATTGCCCTACACAAAACAAATTGTGATTCACCCCAAAATTGGTTTTCCCGTTCCATTCCTGGATTAAGCGAATATATATAATTATTTTTTTAATAAAACAATAAAAAAAAGAGATAAGACCTCGAAAATAACGACCCCCACCTCAGAAGCAAATTCTTGAAACGAAATAAATCGTTCAACCGTTTGTTTTATTCATTTTTTTTATTGTATCATAAAATCTGACATATTGCAACCGAATCAGCCAATCGAGTCGGGTGGTATTGACAATGTCAAAATATCCATGCTATACTACATCATGCAAAACTTACTTTATTTAGAAAGGGGAGTTACGATGGTATCTCATGAAAAAGAAAAAGAACTGGTTGCCATGACAATTGAAGGAGCCTCAGGTGCTGGATTAAAAGTGCTGATTGGTCCGAATGAAGGTTGGAATGATTATGTTATGAGAAAAGTTGAATTGGAGGCTTTTGGGCATAGTCCTGAACACGCTCATCCATGGCCGCACATAAATTATGTTTTGGAAGGAAAAGGAACCATACTTCTTGATGGAAAAGAAATCCCAGCTGAAAAGGGAACCATAGCCTATATTCCACCTAATGCAAAGCATCAGTTTTTGAACGTTCAAAATGAACCTTTTTACCTTATCTGTATTGTTCCAAAAGAAGGCCATATCGTTTGATTGGCGGCTATTTTTGATTTAGGTTCGGCTCCCTTTCGGGTTCGACTCTTTTCTTCTTAAGCAAAAAACAAAAAAGGCCTAAAGGCCTTTTTATTTTTTGGTAGTGTTAAGAATCAAGCACACTATTAGAATGCACAGTATTAAAAACGCCAGTTAATGTAGAGATACCAACGCTTGCGTAGAGTTTTATATACTGTGCATAGAATTCGTTTGATA